>JBHHZP010000005.1:0-52050 GCA_046758085.1 Acidiferrobacterales bacterium | reverse complement strand
GCTCATAGCCCCAGTTGCGAAAGGCCCCTTCGGTGTATTTCATAATATTGCCCTTGTGCACCAAGGTAACGCTTTCGCGATCGTGGTCCAGCGCGTACTGGATTGCCTTGCGAACGAGGCGTTTACTGCCAAAGGGGCTGATCGGCTTCACCGCAAGCCCGGCCTTATCGAAGAATTTCGCACCCAACTTCTCGCGCAGAAAGCGGCTGAGCTCTTCGTTCTCCGGTGTATCGCTCGCGTACTCGATACCGACGTACACATCCTCCGTATTCTCACGGAAGATTACTACATCCACTTCCTCCGGACGGCGCATCGGTGACGGCACACCCTCGTAGTAACGCACTGGGCGCACACAGGCATACAGGTCCAGTGCCTGGCGTAGCGACACATTCAACGAGCGAAACCCGCCGCCTACAGGGGTCGTGAGCGGTCCTTTGATCGCGACAACCAGATCCTTGATGGCATCCAGAGTCTCCTGCGGAAAGTAATCACCCTCATACAGGCCGGCCGCTTTCTCCCCCATGTAAAGCTCACACCAGTGAATCTTGCGCTTGCCACCGTAGGCCTTATTCACGGCCGCGTCCCAGACCCGCAGGCTGGCGCGGGTAATATCGGGCCCTATGCCGTCGCCTTCGATAAAGCCAATTACGGGGTTGTCAGGCACGCGCAGCTTGTCGTTTCTAACCAAGATCTTTTCCGCAGCCTGTGGAATCTTGATGTGTGTGTACGCCATGTAACGGTCCTACCCTGTCAATAATAGAAAATCCCAGAACCCAGGCTCTGGTGCGGCACGGTAACGTCTCTCAGGAATCAAACGGTGGGGCACCGCGCTCAGCGCAAACCGACTGGCTGGAATGGCAGCACTTGTCATAGTGCCTAGTATCCCCTGTTCGTCTCCCGCAACGCCAGGGCCCTGTTTGATCTGGATCAACTACCGGCATAACTGACGCCCCTGTACCATGGTCCAACATTACCCAGCCATGCGTAATTTCGCCGCCTGCGATACAGCCCCACAAATCATAACCGACTTGAAGACGGCAGGCGAATTATTGTCGGGGGGTCGATATTCTACAGACGCCCGCCATTTCTGCTGACTGTGGGGTCAACCATGGTGAGCACGAAATTGGCGTGGGCGCGAAAGCGAGTCTGGTAAACTGGCGGCCGGGTTGAAAATCGGCGCGATCAAGCAATTGAGCGTACGTGGCACGCTTGCGAAAATCTGCGGTCGCGATGCGCTACACCACGAAAAAGAACCTCAATGAACAGCACTGCAGGAAAGCGCTTTATAGCTAGTATCCCGGCGCGCCGCGGGCACCGGCACCGGCGCGCGGATCATTTTTCGTTTGTTGTACCACCAAGCGATGTTCGATCTATTTGGCCACCACGCCGGTGTACGCTGATGCCAAGGCCGTGAGAAACGCCCGCATGAACCGTCTGGTGCTCATCTTTTCGCAGGCGTTACGCCATTAACCCCTACGATGTGAGAAGCCCGCGGTAGTGAGAACAAAAGGAGCTGCTTTTCTTCATTCCATTATTGACAGCGTTCGCGACGTGGCGCCGGTCCTTCTGGTCATCGCGTTTTTCCAGACAATCGTACTGCGCCAGCCGCTGCCGAACTTGGCTGGGCTGCTTATCGGTACCATGTTGGTGATTCTGGGCCTCACGCTGTTCTTGCGCGGACTGGAGATGGCACTGTTCCCGATTGGGGAGTCGCTGGCATATAGTTTCGCGCGCAAAGGAAAGCTTTTCTGGCTGCTGGTCTTTGCCTTTGCACTGGGCTTTGCCACCACATTTGCGGAACCCGCCTTGATCGCCGTTGCCACAAAGGCGGCCGATGTTGCGGCCAACGGTGGTGTGATCTCTACTACGGAGGACGCGCGCGAAGCGTATGCATTCAGGCTGCGTATGACCGTAGGATTAGCAGTCGGACTTGCCGTCGTCGTAGGCGTCGTACGAATTATACGTGGTTGGCCAATCCAGTATCTCATTGTCGTGGGATATATCGGCGTTGTCATCATGACCTTTTTCGCCCCCAGAGAAATAATCGGCATTGCCTATGATGCCGGGGGCGTGACCACATCGACGATCACGGTGCCACTCGTGACGGCGCTAGGCATCGGTCTTGCATCCAGCATCAAGGGCCGCAATCCCATGGTCGATGGATTCGGAATAATTGCCCTGGCCTCGCTTACGCCGATGATCTTTGTCATGGCGTACGGGATGATCATTTAATGAATTGGTTGCACGGAATCCTGACGGTCCTGGGTGAAACACTGCGCGATGTATTGCCGATTGTGCTCGTCATCGTCGTGGCACAACTACTCATTCTGCGCCAGCGGATCCCGCATCTCAGGCGTGTGCTCGTAGGGTTCGCCTACGTCATCCTGGGCATGGCACTCTTCTTGCTAGGCTTAGAGCAGGCACTGTTCCCGATCGGCAAGCTCATGGCAACGCAACTCACAGATTCGCACTTCATCAATGGCAGCATCGAGAACATACCCGCTATCCTGCGCTGGCAAGACTATAAGTGGGTTTACCTGTTCGCTGCGGCGATCGGTTTCTCCACTACGATCGCCGAGCCGGCGCTGATCGCCGTAGCCACCAAGGCCCACCAGGCCTCGGGCGGCGCCATCAATACCTGGGGACTGCGAGTGGCGGTGGCGATCGGAGTCGGTATCGGCATCGCAGTGGGAAGCGTTCGAATCGTGACTGGCACACCGTTGCACTACTACATAATTGGTGGATATATCATTGTCATCGTGCAAACCCTGTTCGCTCCCCGGCTGATCATCGCACTGGCCTACGACTCCGGAGGGGTCACTACCTCAACAGTCACTGTGCCCCTGGTCACCGCCCTGGGACTGGGGCTGGCAGAGAACGTCCCGGGCCGCAGCTCCGTCATCGACGGATTCGGGCTGATCGCATTCGCAGCCCTGTTTGCGATCATGTCGGTGATGGCCTACGCCCAGCTGGCGGAGTGGCGCATGCAACGCCCGCGCGGCAAGAAGGCCAAAATGGCTCGGGAAATAGAAGCGCAGGCGCTACCAGATGGTGCTGCGACAACGGCAAAGGACGAGCACAAGGTTGATGCGGAGTGAACAAAGCGGGCTAAGATCTAAGGAGGAGAATCATGCACTTCAAGCTAATTATCACGCTGGTGGAAGACGACAAGACCGATGCGGTATTGAACGCCGCCCGGGACACCGGCGCGACCGGCGCTACCGTGATCAACCAGGCCCGCGGCGAGGGGCTGGAACGCAGTAAGACATTCTTCGGGTTGGAGCTTGAAACGCAGCGGGACGTACTTATGTTTCTGGTGGAAGAACACCTGAGCCGAAAAATCCTGGAGACGATTTCCGACGCCGGTGAATTTGACAAGAAGCCCGGGACCGGAATTGCATTTCAAATAGATGTTGACGACGCGGTTGGGGTAACCCAGCAAATTCGAAAGCTATCCGGTACCGTCGAGGAGGAAATATGAAAGAGCGCAAACTCATTCGCGTACGCGATGTTATGAGGACAAACGTTCCCATCGTGGACGGCATGGCGACTATCGAGCAGGCGCTGCGTATTCTCAAGGAGAAAGATGCCAAGTGCCTGATCGTAAACAAGCGCCACGAGGGCGATGAGTACGGTCTACTGATTATCTCGGATATCGCCCGCCACGTGCTGGCCAAGGACCGCGCGCCCGAGCGGGTTAATGTTTATGAAATCATGGCCAAGCCCGTTCTCGCCGTTGACCCAGACATGGACATCCGCTACTGCGCGCGGCTGTTTAGCCGATTTGATCTCTCACGGGCGCCCGTAATACAGCACGGCAATGTGATTGGCATCGTGAGCTTTACCGACCTGGTGTTGCGTGGTTTGTGTGAGCTGTACTGAGGGGCCCGGCTTCGCCTGTCAGGTTCCGACATTCCCCAGAGCGGCCGCCGGCGACCGGCAAGCACTTCGGCACTCATCGGCATGACCTTTCTCAGGTTGCAGCAGTGTCTTTGTCGCGCAAGGCGCGGCGCAAGATCTTGCCCACGTTGGTCTTGGGTAGCTCGTCGCGAAACTCCACGTGCTTGGGAATTTTATAGCCGGCCAAATTCTTGCGACAGTGCTCGATGATGCGCTCGGCGGTGAGCTCCGGGTCCCTCCTCACGACGAAGAGCTTGACGGCCTCCCCTGATTTCGCGTCGGGTACCCCGATCGCGGCCGCCTCCAGTACCCCGCCATGGCCGACGACAACGCTTTCTATCTCGTTGGGATAGACATTGAAGCCGGAGACAAGAACCATGTCTTTTTTCCGGTCTTCGATAAAGACATACCCGTTTTCTTCCATCCGGCCCATATCGCCCGTGCGGAACCAGCCATCTTTGGAAATGGCCTTCTCGGTCTCCTCAGGACGGTTCCAGTAGCCGCGCATGACTTGCGGACCTCGCACGCAGATCTCGCCCACCTCTCCAAGCGCAAGCTGCTTCCCATCATCGGTCTGTATGCTCACCTCGGTTGACGGAATCGGTATGCCAATAGCCCCAGTGTACGCCTTGCGATCAAGCGGATTAACGCAGACCCCGGGTGATGTTTCGGTCAGCCCGTACGCCTCAATCAACGGTACCCCCGTCACCGCTTGCCATGCCTCCGCCACCGCGCGCTGCACCTGCATGCCGCCGCCCAGTGTAAGCTTGAGCCGGCTAAAATCCACCTCGTCAAATCCTGGCGTGTGCAGCAGTGCATTGAACAGCGTGTTCACTCCGGTGATCACGCTAAATTTTACTTTCTTGAGCTCCTTGACGAAGGCGGGAAAATCCCTCGGATTCGTGATCAAAACATTGTGCGCGCCGATCTTGAGAAACACGAGGCAATTCACTGTGAGTGAAAAGATGTGATATAGCGGCAAGGCCGTAATGACAACTTCCACTCCTTCGTCCATGCTCGGACCGACCCACGCCGAGGCCTGCTGCAGATTGGCAACCATATTCCCGTGCGTCAGCATCGCGCCCTTAGCGACGCCGGTGGTGCCACCCGTATACTGCAGAAAAGCGATATCGTCATGCGTGAGGTGCACCTCTTCCAGCGCCTTGGGGTTCACGGCATTCAGAGCGTTCATGAATCTTACCGTCCCCCGGATATTCCACGGTGGCACCATCTTCTTTATGCGCTTGACCACAAAGTTAACCAGGGCCGACTTGGGGAACGGGAACATATCTCCAATCTGGGTCGTAAACACGGTCTTGATCGGCGTATTCGAGATGACCTGCTCCAATGTGTGCGCAAAATTCTCAAGAATCACGATCGCCTGGGTGCCGGAATCGTTCATCTGGTGCTCGAGCTCACGTGGCGTGTAGAGCGGATTGACGTTCACGGCTGTCATCCCGGCGCGCAGGATACCGAACAGGGCGACCGGGTATTGCAAGACATTGGGCATCATAATGGCGACCCTGTCGCCTTTCTCGAGCCCGACAACTTTTTGAAGATAGGCACTGAAGCGCCGGCTGTGCTCGTCGACCTCGGCGTATGTGAGGGTCACCCCCATGTTGCTGTAGGCCGGCAGGTTCTTGTATTTGCGGCAACTTTTTTCGATGATGTCCTTGAGCGATGTGAACTGGGCCAGGTCGACCTCGGCGGGAATACCCTTTTGATAATGCTTCAACCAGATCTTCTCCACGACACCCTCCTCGTGGTTTGCGCGCGCAGGCGAAGGCCCAACGCTGATCGCGCCTGCATGTGCAGCAACGCAGCCGCTACGGGCGCGGGGACGCGGTACCACGTCCGCGATTCTGACACGCGAGATCTGCCGGCGACAAGCCTCAAGTACCTGGCGACGGACCTGCGGTGAGCCACCACAGCTTGCGTGAGCACTGGCAACAGCCAAGCTCGCCGGTGCCAGCGCGAACGGCGCCCGTTTCTGCCCGTGGTCGAGCTGGGGGCACTGACTACATGCCGAGATACCCGTCGGTCGCGTGAAAACGGCGGGTAGTGGAAGCTCCTCCCGGAGGTACTTGGAAGGGCAACGGTAGCTCACCCTAAAATGGCACGCGGTCGGCTCAGCGCATACATGCGCCATTGTGCAGATTATTGAAGTGTCGTGATATATGCGACTACATCTCTTATCGTTTGCTCGTCAGGGAGGAGCGCGTGGGCTACGGATCGCATGGTTTGGCCATAGGTATCAAGCTCGTGTGTCCCGCGCATATCTCCCTTGAAATTCTGTAACTGACGGATCAAGTACCATTGATACTGACCTGCCAGGCGTGGGGCGCCGATCGCTTGATTCCCCTCTGCTTTGAGACCGTGGCACGATTGGCATGAGGCGAATGTTATTCTGCCTTTTTCATTAACTTCATTACCGCCCGTTTGCTGCACAGCGCCGATATCCAGTGTCATTATATATGACACCACATCCAGCACCGCCTGTTGATCGGGTAGCGTCTTTGCCATCGCGCTCATCAGCTGTCCGTAGCTATCGTCTTCATGGCTACCACGGATGCCGTCCCTGAAATTTTGCAATTGACGGGTCAGGTACCACCCATGCTGGTTAGCAAGACGCGGCGCTCCGGACTCCTTTTTTCCTTGGGCGCGCTCGCCATGACAGCCCTGACAAATGACAAAAAATCGCTCACCCCTCTCGGGATTACCATCAGCCGCGACGCCGCTCACGGATCCTAGAATAAACAGATAAAGAACGCTTCGGATTAGAAACTGTCTCATTACTGGCCTCGATTCAATTACGTCGTGTACCGACCACCTACCGAGGAATATCCAATGCAACAAGTGACTCACTGGATTGCAACTATTTCGACTTTCGTCGTACTCAGCTTCTGCGCCCCGGCAGCCACGCTCGGGTTTGATCAGGCAGATCTAAAATCCTTGCTTGATACCAAGATCTGCAACGGTTGCGACCTCCAAGGTGCAGACTTACGCAACAAAGCACTCGAAGGAGCCCAGCTCAAGTGGAGCAATCTCAACGATGCCGATCTGCAGGGCGTTAAACTGAACGGAGGCGATCTGACCGGTGCCACGTTGGAACGTGCGAGGCTCGCCAACGCAAACTTCCAGGGCGCAAAGCTACAGGGTGCGCGCCTGTTGGGTGTCGATCTGTCCGAGGTGAAGCTGATCGGCGCGGACCTGCGGTGGGCGGATCTGCGGCACCTCGATGTCGATCTCGCCTTCGAGTTCGTGGAACTCATCGGCGTACAACTAGAAGGTGCACGCTTCAAGGACGGCGTTCGCTGCGGCGGCTTCCCGCCTAAGGGTGGCTGGGGCTGCGTGATAAAGTGACCCGTGCAGCGTTGCCTGGTGCGCGTTTAGTCTGTTAAAGCGTGATCACGCTGCCCGGCCCAACCAGGGGCCGGGCAGCGCTTAGACGCGCTGCAATTAAACGACTAGCGGTTGAAATTATAGACGAAATCGCCGCCCGGGGCCGCCTTGTGGCACGCGATGCAGCCTTTGGGCATGCCCTTCGCTACCTTGCCCGCGAGCTGCATGCCCTTGGGATTCTTGTGCAAGCTACCATCGGGCTTGAACTTGACCCAGAACCAGTCCTTGTCGGCCGGGTCGTAGCCACTGGCGCGCTTAAACATAACCGTGACCGCCTTCAAGTATTTGCCGGGATTGTTCGCCACCGCGCTCTTGCTTACCCCGGGTCCGCCGTAGTTGCGCTTGACGATGACGCGACCCCTGTGCCCTTTGACCTTCACGGTGCCGTCGAGAGTATCGAGGACAGCGCCATGCGGGGCCTGACCCTTGTACGGCGTGCTCATGATAGCGTCAGGTCCCACCATGTGGGCCTTGGTGAGCGCCTTCCACAATGCTTGAGAGTACTTGACGTCATCGGGCCCACCGAAAGGTGCCGCCCAGGCCGCCGCACCCGCCATCAGGAACCCGGAAAGGGTCGCGACGATTAGGTACTTTTTCTTCATTTCCCTGCCTCCTCTATTGGTAAGTGTGATTGATACTGATCGTATATGACCGGCGAAACGCCGGAATCCTTTCGGTCCATAGACAAAAAATCGGATTTTCTTTCGCGGCCGCCGGCATATTTGTAACCGCTTATTTTTTGGCCATTTTTGCGCCAAAGGCATACAAACGCCTTGCTCACACACAGCCGCGCCGGCGGTGAGCGCGCGTTCCGGGCACCTCGCGTGGATCGCGCACACCACATCCGGCGTTGCCGTGGGCCCGCCAAGACAGCTCACGTTGGCCCGCCGCTGCATGGACCAATGCATTGCCACATCGCGCTGCCCGTCCCGGCGAGGCCGCATGAGCGAGACGGGTGCACCTGCGCGGCCTAAGGGGCCCTAACTCTCGCCGCGGTAGATCGTCGTATCCGCCTTAAACGCCGCCCATGTGAACCAGAAGTGGTTGGCGTGCACAATCGGGGTAAGTTTTTTCCCGGCCAGCGGGCCATCAATCGCTTCACCGAGGATATTCCATACGCTCCCGGTCTCACGATCGACAAAGTGCCCACCCTCGGCACGGAATCTAAGCTTCTTTCCATCCAGGTTCGGATCAAACACCCCGGTCGCACCGACATCGGCGGCAGCAGCAATCGATTGCGCGCCCAGCGCCGAGTGCGCT
This sequence comes from Acidiferrobacterales bacterium, assembly GCA_046758085.1. Taxonomy (GTDB): domain Bacteria; phylum Pseudomonadota; class Gammaproteobacteria; order Acidiferrobacterales; family SPGG2; genus VRUB01. The sequence continues at coordinate 43,488 of JBHHZP010000005.1, read as the reverse complement.
CCGGATTTGAATAATATCACCATCTCCTGGCCGTTCAGCGTGTAGCTAACTACCTTTTCCGAGCGCAGCACCCAGAACGGAAACGCTGCACTGACCTCGTCAATCGTCACGGCCAGCACGCGCTCCTTCGGCTGTAACCGATCATCGAGCTTGCCGTCATACAGAAATGGCGGGGTGTCGGCACGATCGTAGCCTATGTACGGATTGTCGCCATAACGGCGATAATAACCGGTTTTCTTGGACAACACCTTGCCCTGCGGGTGCGCAGCCTTGAAATCCGACCAGGCGATGATCGCGGATGGCAGAATGCGGAGCTTCCTTCCTGCCAGCTGCCCGATGATCGCGTTCCCTGTAAGTTGCTGCCACCATGACTCGGTTTGCCGGTCCCACATGATGAGATCACTGTTGCGCAAATTTCCGGAGACGCCAAAATCATATACGACGCCGTCAAGCTCTCGGTCAAACACTACGACGGAGTTGCACAAAGGACAAAAGCTGACGGTCACCGGCATACCGCCGACCTCGTCGTTCACGAGCTCGTGCCAGATCATCACTTGCAGCGGGTAGGCGCGGGTGTCCCCGTTGATCTCGAAGGCAATCACGGGCTCCTGCTTCGCAAGCCAACTGGCGGCATCGGCGACAGTGACGAACTTGGGCTTGTCGATTGGCGGAATACCATCACGCGGAACACCGCCAGAAAGTATCTCATCGAACGGCACACTGTGTCTGCTGAAGTCGGTTTTCCAACCATAAGTCGAGATCCGCGAGCTTGCCAGCTTCTTACGATAATCGGGATCCGGTTTTACAAGCTGCCCCGACGCCGTTGAACCGGCCGTCACAGATTGACCCAGGTTTACGACGATCACGAGCGCGCCGAGCGCGAAGATCTCAATAGCCGACATGTTGTTCAGTGTCATAGGGTGCTCTCCTTTCGATTTCCCCCCAAACCTGGCCGCCAAATCGCAGTGGCCACGATTCTCAGGTCAACGCTGTCGATATGCCATGCGGTTCCCGGCACTCTATCCGCCAAGCTATCGCTGCAGTAAGTGCGCTGCCATGGCCGTCAGCGCATCACGATTCAACACACCGTTCCATCTCTTAACCAGTTTACCGTTGGCATCTATAAATATGGTGGTCGGCATTGCATACACCTGGTACAGCTGCATAACCCGATGATCCGCAGTGAACCCCGTGGGATAGCGAACTCCGAGCTCACTTACCAACCGTCGCCCATCGTCCCGACTGCCCAGATCGGTGAATGCACCAACATCGATTCCCAAGACGGCGATCCGGGCCTGGAAATCCTCGTAGAATCCCTGAAACTCCGGCATCTCCACCCGGCACGGCGGGCACTTCCCGGCCCAGAAATTGAGCACCACCGGTTTCCCACGAAGATCGGAAAGACGCTGAGCGCTGCCTTCCCTGCCGTTTGCACTGAAAAGATTGTATGTAAAGTCAGGGACGGGTTCCCCGGGCGCCAGGCCCGCTGCATCGCTGGCCTCGCCACCACTGAGGATCAGCCCCAGTATCAGGGCGAAATACCGCGGGCCGCGGGATCGATGACACCGACATTTGCCGCGTCTTGACCGGCGGCCTGCTGGCCGCACCAGGCCCATGACGATGTATTTCCGTTGCGTTTCCCGCACTGCGCCGTGGTAGGTGGTCATACCCATTGACCCTATTCCGATTTTTTCTGTCAGACGGCATCCCTCGGCCTTAGTTTCCACCAGTGGGCCGTCGAGATACAGCGCGGCCCTGACGTTCAAACGTCAAAACCGCAAAATGATAAGACCGCTTGCAGCGCAAAAATATTTCAGACAGTTCGAGCCGATCAATGCCCAGAAAACAGGGTAACCGGTATTGGCATACCGGCGGTCACCGAGCACGACGAGCGCAGCCCCCAGGGCATGAGTGCCGCTCTTGCCTCCCAGCATCCCGATTAGCAGAAGCATGGAATCAGGTCACGCCCTGCGAAAGCCCTGATAGCGGAAGTATGCAACGGCGTGTACAGTCGTTAAAATGGACACGCGGAGCTTAGACCGGATGCCGCCTCGAATGCCACGCACTAAACGGTAAGTGCCCGCCCTAGTCGCCGCCATTGCACCCTTTGACCAGGCAGCCATGAGACAAATTATGCGATTATTTTTCTCTCCCATCGTCCTTTTTTTCCTAATTTCAAGCGCGGCGTTCGCCACGCACGAGATGGATCATCGATACAACGTCAAAGGTTTCGTTCTTGACGCCAATGAAAATCCTATTTTCAACAGCGCCGTGTCAATCCGGCTTGGTAACGAGGTAATCGGCTATCAAAAGACCAATTCGCAGGGTTATTACGATATTCAACTACATCTGCACGATCGTGATCTCGGGCGCAAACTTCAAATCCGCACTGCGGCTGGTGAGGCGAGCATCCGTGTAACGTTTACTCCCGGCGACAAGTCCACGCGGCGTATTCATTACGCCAACATCATCGGTGGCAAGCTTGTAGAACAGCGGCTCGCCAGAAATGCGTTTCCATTATGGGGCTACGCAGCCATCACGTCTGCGGCTGTCGCGCTGGCGGCTGCCATGATGATCGGAAAACGCATTAGGCGAAAACGGAAACGTGAGCAGGCCAAAGCACGGAGAGACAAAAGAAAGCGGCGCTAATCACTGCGTCTCCTCAAATCCCCCGCCTGGCGACGGTATTAGAAAGCAAATGCTCGATCCCTGTATGGGGCTAGGCTGGATGCTTCCAGCACGGCAGTGGGCGCTAACGCGAAAATGCTCGGGCACGCAGGGCGCCGGTACGATTGCACTTTGCCGGCGTCATGCTTGTTGCACGTCCTGTACCATTTTTGCAAGCCGTGCCACATCGTGAATAACCAGTTTACCGCTACGCCGCTCGATTAGCCTGGTCTGTGTGAGATGGTTCAGCTCCCGCGTGACCGCTTCGCGGTGCGTGCTGATCCGACTGGCCACATCCGCATGGGTTGGCGCCGGTGAGATCTCTGCGCTGTTGTCATCGTGCATATGCTCGCGCGCCAGACGTAACAACTCGGCATGGATTCGGTTCTTCACTCCGAGCGTACTGAACTCGATGACGCGATCCGACAGCCGACGAATCACGTTGGCCAATTCCTTCAATGTGGCCTCGGTGACCGCCGGATGTGCACGCAAGGCCTCCCAGAAACGCTCGGGGGGCATGGACGCGATTAACGAATCAGCCAAGGCAACCACGTTTGCCGAACGCGGCCTGCCGTCGATCGCAGATAGGTCGCCGAACATCTGCCCCGAACCGAGATCACGGAAGCTGACCTGCCGGCCTAAGCGCGAGTAGATTGTCACGCGGACGTTGCCGCTGACAATAAAATAGACGTCGCTAGACTCGTCCTGCCGGGAGACAATCTGCTCATTGACCGAGTAGTAGCGCGCGTCACAATGGGCCGCCAGCGCCCGCCGCTCGTCGGCTGCCAAATTTTGGAACACCTCGATGCCGCGTAGTGTCTCTGCGGTTAACGTCACCATCTAATGCTGCGGCTCCCCGACATTCAGGTCGTATCGCCGAAGACAGGCGGGCTCAGCAAACACACCTGTTGGCCGCGTCGTCGCTCATGACAACCGGACACTGAGTGGGCTCATCTATAGGGTACCGGGAAAGGCGCCCCCATCGATGAGGAGATTTTGCCCCGTAATATAGCCCGCCCACCGGCTACAAAGAAAAGCGCAGGCCTGCCCGAACTCCGCCGGCGAACCAAAGCGCCGGGCCGGATTGGCCTGCTGCCGCGCGTTCCATACATCTTCAAAGGATTGCCCGCTGGTCTCGGCGAGCCTCGCTACCGTCGCCCGCAGACGGTCGGTCTCGAACGGTCCGGGCAGCAAGTTGTTGATCGTGACATTGGTGCTCACTGTCTTGCGCGCGAGCCCCGCGACAAAACCGGTCAGACCCGCCCGGGCCCCGTTTGACAGGCCGAGGATATCAATCGGCGCCTTGACCGCGCTTGAGGTGATGTTAACGATACGTCCGAACTGTTGGGTCATCATGTGGTCCACGGTCGCCTTGATTAGCTCGATCGGAGTCAGCATGTTCGCATCGATCGCCCTGATCCAGTCCTCCCGTGTCCAATCGCGAAAATCCCCCGGTGGGGGACCGCCGGCATTGTTCACAAGAATATCGGGGGCAGGACAGGCTGCAAGTGCGTGCTCACGGCCTTCGGATGTTGTAATATCGGCGACCACGGGCGTGACCTCGACCTGGGTCTCGCGACGAATCTCATCGGCCGTGTGCTGCAACGGTGCGGCTGTGCGAGCGACGATGGTTATACTAACCCCTTCGCGCGCGAGCGCCATCGCGCAGGCACGGCCCAACCCCTTACTGGCTGCGCACACGAGCGCATTTTTTCCGGCGATTCCCAGATCCATCAGATGCTACCGTCCCGAATGGTAAGCGGGCCACGAGCCTTGCTTTCTACGCCGCCTGCAAGCGTGCGTCAAGACAAGCGCCGCCCTCGCAGGCCATCGCCCCGCGCCCGAAGGTCACACATGAGGTTCACGAACACCGACGTGTCTTAAGTTCTCGCGCCCACCGAGACATGACTGTTGCTCGTACCGTCGAGCAAAAAACCTTTTGGCTAGCAGCCAACAGCCTGGCTCAACATATTCAATTCTGCCCTTTCGCACTGCTGGTCCATGAGCTCCCACCTTGGCCCCAACTACCACGAGCGTTCGTGTCTGAAACCGTCGCACGGCCCGGGAGGCGCGGCACGCCTGCAGGGAAGTAGGCGCGGCGGGACCCGGAAATAACGGCTCCATACACGCATCCAGCGGAGCCCATTGAAAAAACACCGGCCAGCATATTAACCGGTTTTGCGCTGGCTCATACCGGGATCGGGCGGACGGCGGGGACCCTTTCGATCATCAGGCGCTGACCGGATAATGCCGCTTGCAATCACCGAAATCGTCCTTACGTTTTATCCCGTGGCAAAAAGTGGAGGAAACCAGAATGAGTGCACTTGATCAAATTCGAGAAGGTGCCGCACACGCGTGGGACAATCTGGCAGAGGGCTGGCGCGACTTGCGGGAACGGGCCAGTCATGCCCTGACCCGCTTTACACCAAGGCAACCCCCCGGCGAGCTGAATGCCGGCGCCGAAGATGTGATGCGACATGCCTCACGTTGGGGTCTGCTCGCGGCCGAAGTGAAAATGGACGACAACGATGTGCACGTGAAGCTCGAGATCCCGGGCATGGATGCGGGAGGCTTCGACATCGAGGTAGTCAATCATATGCTAGTGGTGCGGGGCGAAAAGCGGGTTGAAAGCGAGCAAACGCGCGGGCAATACTACGTCATGGAACGGGCCTACGGACGTTTTGAGCGCGCGATTCCCTTGCCTGCCGAGGTCGACCAGTTCCGGGCCAAGGCGCGTTACCGCCGCGGTGTGCTGCGAGTGACGCTGCCCAGGACCCAAGCTGTACGCGGCCGCCGGATAAGGATCGACTGACACGCCGCGCGCGCCAGGCGCTGAAAGGCTGCGTGCGGCGGGCGCGTGATGATGCGGGCTGGAGGATCGCCCCCTCATCAGGCTTGCCGCAACCCCGGTGCTGTTTTAGAGCTCGCGGACCTCGCCAGGCTTCATGACAATAACCGTGGTCGGAAAGTCGCCGAGTGCCTGCTTGAATTGATCGGGTGTCCCCTTCAGCGGCGCAAAGGTGCCGTAGTGCATGGGGATGACGGTCTGCGTTTTCAGCAACTTGCGCACAGCGTAGGCCGCGTGCGCCGGATCCATGGTGAAGTGACCGCCGATTGGAAGCAAGGCAAGGTCCGGTCTGTAGTACTCACCAATGAACTTCATGTCGCTGAACACCCCTGTGTCTCCCGCGTGGTAGATCTTATAACCATTCTCCAGCTCGATGATGTAGCCGGCCGGCTCGCCACCCGGGTGCACTGATTTTTGCTTGCTGCCGGGATCTTTGCTCACTACCTCGGAGCTGTGCTCGGCATGAACCATAGTGATGCGGATACGCGGACCAAGCGGTGTAATGGGCCCACTCTTGTTGAATCGAATCATCTGCTTATAGGGTAACCAGCCTAGCGTAGCAAAGGTATGTCCCATGTCTGCGTTCAGCGCGACCTTGGCGCCGGTAATCTTGGCAATCTGCACCGTATCGCCGATGTGATCGCCGTGGCCGTGGGTTACAAGGATCAGGTCGACCTTGCCGAGCCTACCCAGGTCCTTGAGGTTCTCGGGGGTCTTCGGGTTCTTGGTGACGAAAGGATCTATCAAGATCACTTTGCCGTCCGCTGTGGTGATCTTGAAGGCCGATTGCCCGAACCACTGCAATGTCCCCCCCTGCGCATACACCAGGTTGCAGGCCACCAACAAGACCACGGTCACAAAGGTCTTCACGAACGTTGCAAAAATGTTCTTATGCATCACTGTCCCTCCCTAGCCGATAAACAGTGCCGTTTTGTGGCAAGATAGATATAGAGCTCACCATTGGCGTCTTCGTCGAATGAAAGCGCGCGTTCGAGGTCGTCAATTTCTCACTGGTGCTCGTCGATCGTAACGCCGTTTCCACACAGGAAACTTCTCAAGAACCCTGCGCCAAAATCTGAGTAGAAATAATGCCCGCCAAGCATTGGCGTCGCACTGCCACGATATACGTATCCGCCGGTGATCGGGCAACTATCAGTATATCCATACTCAAGTGCCGGCAACGTAATGCCGTTGGTGTTACAGAAAGGCGAATTAAAACAGTGCTCGGCCTCTATAGCGCTCCATTCGTAGTTTAACCCACTTATGCGGAAAGGCGCGACTGCGGCCTCCTTCCATTGACTCTGGCCTAAATCGGTAACTGCAGCGTGTTGGCTTGTCGGTCGAAGCAGAACCGCCACGGGTTCCTGAGCCCATAGACCCAAATCTCGGCGTAGAGACCAAACCGAATGACAAGGTGACGTAAATTTGAGGCACGACAAGCACGTGCTGACCAGCGCCTCGGTCATACCGATTGCTGGAACACGGCAGGAGCGTCGGGAGCAGATTAACGCGGCTTGGTCGGTTTGCCGGGATGCGTGCTCGGCCGCCTAGATTCGTGCTTACCGCCGCCCCGAGCCTGCAGTCTCGCAACCTCGGAAAGTGGCATCGACACTGACCACCCACACTGACAACGCCCGCCGTTTGCCGCTAAAGTGGCATCGCACGCCGGGCACTGCGTCGTGCCGAGCCGTGGAGCGGTCTTCATCACCTCATCGGCCTTGGCCGCTTGCATGGAGGTAAAAGTGGCTCCCGCCCCGTTGCTGGTTGTTACACGTGAGTCGTCGTCGCGCGCAACGAGGGGGCTCCGAACACTTTTCGCCTTGAGCGCTTCGGCTACAATAATCGCGCGCCAACCGTCTGCGTACCCGGGTTGTGCCTTGCCCGAGCGGCGGCAACGGTCACGGTGCGCCTCCAGCCGGCCCTCGGCCTCGGCCGTGCGTACACACTGCCGCGCCAGCTCGGCTTGTGCCACGGCGGCAGCATGCTGCGTGATTGCGGCTTGCGCGGCTTTTTGTTCGTTACCCGGCTCCTTGGCACCATGATGGGCGGCGGTTCTTGCAGCTGCTATGGCCTGCTCGGCGCGCGCCGCAAGATATTCCTCGATCAGCGACTCTTCCCTGATAGCGAGCTCCAGGGCGAGCTCCGGGTCCTTAAGGTAAATCGGATTAAACAGATAGCCGCACTCACACAGCACCGCGCCCGCGCTGTTGGCAGCCGAGCACTGAGGGCAAACCTTATCGAAAGCACTCATCCTAGCAATGCCGTGTCACCGGGCCAGGGACCGAAGAAGTGTGGGTAAGCGAGGAACAGTGAAGAGGCCGGTTCGCACCGTGAACCCGAGGTGTGACGGCTCTGCCGCACCGCTAAGTATGTGCCGGCGACACACAGTTTCCCAGGGCAAATGATCTTTTTTAACATCCTGTCCATAAACTAGTCCTTTAACAAATATAGTCTATGGGCTGCAGAACTGACAAATTCCCGGATATTCACGGAAAAATACCCGAAAAGCGGGCCCCATGGGCCGCAGGCAGCGACCGGCGGTCATCAAGTGGCAGGTTTCGACGCAGGCTAATCAGCGCCGCCCGGGGTGGCCGGTTCGGCGGCCTGAAAACCGATCTTCGCGTGAGTGCCATCGCAGAACGGCTTGTTTTTTGATCCGCCACAACGGCATAGAGCGATTGGCTGCCCTGCGATGCTATACGCGTTGCCGTTCCAATCAACGACCCTGACATCCTCGCCTTTCACCAGATAAGGGCCGTCTTGCCGAACAGTAATCTTGGCCATTTTCCGCCTCCGCTCTCGTTCGCACCACGAAAGCAAACTATATCACAACAATCTTGAATTCCTGGCCAACCGTCACGCATGTAATCCAATCTGACCTGAAAAAATGCCGCCTAACGGCGGCATGCTCGGACCAGACAAGGAAATCTTAAACGGATTCAATATAGCGATCTTGGTCGCTCGGTAGCGCATCGAAGTGGCCGTTCCGGTCTCGACGCTCTTACTCATCCGTGATGCATCCCTGGCTCGCATCTTTCACATTCTTGATATATTTGAACAGCGTTCCGCGCGTGGCCTTGTAAGGCGGCATAGACCAGACCTCCTGGCGTCTACTCATTTCGCCCTCATCGATGTCCACACTCAACGTATTGTTCTCAGCATCGATCATAATAATGTCGCCGTCCTTCACCAACGCGATGGGGCCACCCTCCTGCGCCTCGGGAACGATGTGACCGATGATGAAACCGTGAGAGCCGCCGGAAAAGCGACCATCGGTGATCAGTGCAATGTCGCCGCCAAGCCCGGCGCCCATGATGGCCGAAGTGGGCGTAAGCATCTCCGGCATGCCGGGTCCGCCCTTTGGACCCTCGTAACGAATCACGACCACGTCGCCTTTCTTGATCTCGCTACGCTCAAGTGCGGTCAACATGTCTTCTTCCGAATCGAACACTTTGGCTGGCCCCGAGAAGCGTTCCCCTTCCTTGCCTGTGATCTTCGCCACCGCGCCGCCCGGCGCCAGGTTGCCACGCAGAACCCGGAGATGTCCGGTCGGTTTTATCGGTTTGTCCAGTGAACAGATAACATCCTGGCCCTGTTTGAACGCTGCGACTCCCGCCAGATTCTCGGCCATCGTCTTCCCGGTAACCGTCAGGCACTCGCCGTTCAGCAACCCATGTTCCATTAAGTACTTCATTACCGCCGGGGTGCCACCGACTCGGTGAAGGTCTTCCATGACGTAGCGGCCGCTCGGTTTGAGGTTGGCGAGGTAAGGCACGCGATTGCTTACTGCCTGGAAGTCATCGATTGTCAACGGCACATCGACAGATCGCGCCATAGCGATCAGATGCAGCACCGCGTTGGTGGAGCCACCGAGCGCTATCACGATAACCATCGCGTTCTCGAACGCCTCTCGGGTCATGATGTCGCGCGGCTTGATATCGCGCTCGAGCAGCTCGCGTATCGCCGCGCCGGCTCGATAGCACTCTTCGAGCTTCTGCGGGTCTACAGCCGGCGTGGAGGCGCTGTAGGGCAACGACATTCCCAAGGCCTCGATGGCCGAGGCCATGGTATTGGCCGTATACATCCCGCCGCAGGCCCCTGCCCCGGGGCAAGCATTTCGCACAATAGCCTGGCGCGCGTGCTCGTCGATCTTGTGTGCGATGAACTCCCCGTAGCTTTGGAACGCGGAGACCACATCCAGTGTCCGCTCGTCCCAGTGCCCAGCCTTGATGGTGCCGCCGTAGATCATGAGTGCCGGGCGATTCACCCGCCCCATGGCCATCACACAGCCCGGCATGTTCTTGTCACATCCGGGTATCGAGACGTTGGCGTCATACCACTGGGCACACATAACGGTCTCGATCGAATCGGCGATGAGGTCGCGTGACTGCAGCGAGTAGCTCATGCCCTCGGTACCCATCGCGATGCCGTCGCTGACGCCGATAGTGTTAAACCGCATGCTGACCAGGCCAGCGGCCATCACACCCTCCCTGACCCTCTCCGCCAGTTGGTTCAGATGCATGTTGCAGGTGTTGCCCTCCCACCAGACGGTGGCGATGCCGACCTCGGCCTTGTTCATATCCTCATCCGTCATGCCCGTGCCGTAGAGCATGGCCTGAGAAGCGCCCTGCGATTTAACCTGGGTAATGCGGGAACTAAACTTGTTCAGCTTGTGAGCCATTGCTCTCTCCAGAACTACTAGCCGTTTCTTTGACCGCTATCGTCGTCACAATAGCAGCGACAGATGATTTACCCACAATTTTACCGTAGAGTCACCGCTATGCCGAGGGTAACCATGAGAACGGACTGAATCATTGGAAAAGGTGCGCCTATCCAAACTGATGGCCCAGTACGGGCTGTGTTCGCGCCGGGAGGCGGACGCCTTTATCGAACGCGGGTGGGTCTATGTCGACGGGGAACGGATCACTACCCTGGGCACCAAGGTTTACCCACAGCAAGCGATCACTCTGGACAAGAAAGCCCGACTGCAGCAAGGCCAAGCAGTGACCATCCTGCTGCACAAGCCAGTCGGCTACGTATCGGGCCAGCCGGAAAAGGGTTATCCGGCAGCCCTTTCACTGATCCGGAAACAGTCGCAGTACAGGCCCCATGGGGCGGGCCAGGTGTTGCGGCCAGGGCTTTGCAAGGGCCTCGCCCCGGCAGGTAGGTTGGATATTGACTCCACGGGCTTGCTGGTGATGACGCAGGACGGGCGCATTGCGCGCGCACTGGTCGGAGCGGATTCCAACATCGAAAAAGAATACCTTGTTCGCGTCGAGGGCAGGCTTGATGGCAAGAGGCTACAGCTGCTGCACCACGGACTTGCGCTCGACAGCAGACCATTGAAGCCCGCGCAGGTATCGCGGCTCAACGAGAACCAGCTCAAGATCATTCTTTTAGAAGGAAGGAAGCGTCAGGTCCGACGGATGTGCGAGCAGGTCGGCTTGAACGTGATCGGCCTGAAGCGTGTGCGCATTGGTCGCGTCCGCCTCGCCAATCTGCCGCTGGGTTATTGGCGATTTCTTGGCCAAGACGAAGAGTTTTGACGGGGTCTCGCAGAGGAATGTGCGGTCTACGCAGAACAAAGCAGCGCCCGGACACTCCCGTCAACCGGTACTAACAAAATCACTGCTGACCCATTTGAGCAAACAACGGTCGCGCACTTGTACAAGCTAATTCGCCCATTACTGTTTCTTCTGGACGCCGAGCTCAGCCATGACCTCGTCTTCGCGCTCGCGCGGTTGCTGTATCTTGTTCCTGGCACGCGCGCGTTGGCGCGCCTGCTGCTAAGCAAAAAAACCCCACGGCTTCCCGTTGAGGTAATGGGTCTGCGATTCGCCAATCCGGTCGGGCTCGCGGCCGGCCTCGACAAGAATGCACGCAATGTTCGCATTTTGAGCGATTTGGGATTTGGCTGGCTTGAGCTCGGCACCGTTACGCCGCGACCCCAGCCCGGCAACCCCCGGCCCCGAATGTTCCGTCTCGCCACTCATCACGCCTTGATCAACCGCATGGGATTCAACAACGTCGGTGTGGAGCGCTTCCTGGATTCCCTGTACAGACACGGCCAGCGCGGGCTCATTGGGATCAACATCGGCAAGAACAAGGATACCCCTGAGGGGTACGTTATCGACGATTACTTGCGGGCGTTCGCAGAAGTTTTCGCGTCGGCGGATTATATTGCTATCAATATCTCATCTCCCAACACGCCCGGGTTGCGCGATCTGCAGGACCGGAAGAAGCTCGATGAGCTCTTGTTACGGCTGAAACATCAACAGATCACCTTGGGTCGAACGCGCAGGGTCTATACGCCGATGGCAATCAAGGTAGCCCCAGATCTCGATGATGACCAGGTTGCCGTGATTGCAAAACTGGCGCTGGACCACAAGCTAGATGCCATCATCGCAACCAACACGACGCTCACGCGCCCGGGCCTGGAACACGTCTTGCGTGCGCGCGAGCCCGGTGGATTGAGCGGACGCCCACTCAAAGACTTGTCCACGTCGGTAATCCGCAAGCTCTACACCCACCTGCAAGGCAAGATCCCGATAATCGGGGTCGGCGGTGTCGAGACCGCCGATGACGCCTGGGAAAAACTCGTAGCGGGTGCAGACCTGATTCAGATCTACACCGCCTTGATCTATCAAGGGCCGAGTGTAGTACGAAAGATCGTAGCGGGGCTCGCGCGCCGGGTCGCAGCCTCAGGATGCGCCAACCTCGCCGAAACGGTGGCCAAGGCACGCACGGGGCCCATCTAAATGAAGTAACAAGTTTCAGGTTACAAACAGCAAGGACCGGTTCCACTTTTCCTTGCTGCTTTCATACGTGTTACTTGCTACTTGCTACTTGTTTCTCTTTCATCCACCAAATACACCGGTTATTGGCCGGCATCGCGCGATCCTCCGTAAGCGTCAGGCCATGAGCGCGCGCAATTGCATTCACGGCTTCGAAATCGCGCACGCCACTGTCGGGATCGCGTGATCTCAAGCACTGGTCGAACCTCTTATTGCTGGGTTCGAAGGGACGACCCGCATAGCGATAGGGTCCATACACAAACAGGATGCCCCCGGGATCGAGCAGTTGGCCGGTGCCCGCGAACAGCCGCTCAACGCCCGCCCAGGGTACGATATGGATCGTATTGATACACACGACCGCCTGTGCTTGCGTGACGGGCCATGGGTCGGAAAACAAATCCAGCACTAGAGGCTCAAGCAGGTTTGCAACGTCACTATCGGCGGCCCAAGCGTGCATGCTCGCGAGATTCTCAGCCAAGTCGGTGGGTTGCCATTGCAGCTGTGACAAGTGCTCTGCGAAGAATACGGCATGCTGACCGGTTCCGCTGCCGATCTCCAGCACGAGCCCGGGTGTTAGCAAGGCATCGCGCAGCGTGGCCAGTATCGGGCCTTTGTTACGCTCACACGCGGGCGAAAATTGTTTCATCGGTCATGGGGAGAGCGGACGTCATCGCGAGCTACGTAAGCGCCTCTACATTAGCAAAACGGGCGCCGCCCCGATAAAATGCTTGGGACGCGATCGCGTCGTGGAGGATCCTGTACATGCCCTATCTTAATATCGAGACGAACCACCCTGTAGATGAGGTTGTCAGAAACAGTGTGCTGCCAAAGTTGTCGGCGCTAATCGCGGCGCAGCTCGGCAAATCGGAGACCTATGTCATGGTGTCGTTCGCTCCGCCGCACCCGATGTTGTTTGCCGCCACCAACGACCCGTGCGCCTACCTGTCGTTAAAATCAATTGGATTGCCCTCGGCCAAGACGCCGGCCCTGTCAGCCGCTCTGTGCCAGCTGGTAGAGGAGGAGCTGGGCATTTCCTAGGTACGGATCTATATCGAGTTCGCTGACGCGACGCGCGGCATGTGGGGTTGGAACGGGAAAACATTCTGACATGTCCGCCGTGAATCGTATGGGGCCATAGACATTCGTGCATTACGGCTTACGATTCGTTCAGCACTACAGGCTGGCCGCAATACTTTCTTTTACGAGCTCGGCCACCCGCACGGCTTCCAGTCCCACTCTCCCATCCACCAACGGCGGTCGTCCTTCCCGCACGGACCTGACAAAGTCCTCAAGCTCGGCATCCAACGGTGGTCTTGACTCGATGTCCAGCTGTTCGGCTACAATCTCAGGGCGTTGGTCGTCCGTTGTCGCTGGTTTTGCACGCACGATCTCCAATTGTTGGTCGATATAGTTGAGCCCGTAGTAGTTGTTCTGGCCAAACACGCGGATCCGGCGCAACTTCTTGTTCGATACGCGGCTCGCGGTCACGTTGGCGACAGCTCCGTTTTCAAACTCCAGGCGTGCGTTGGCGATATCGACGTGATTCGTGAGAACCGGGATACCAACGGCAGCAATCTCCTTTATGTTTGCTTTGACCAGCGACAGCGCAATATCGATGTCGTGAATCATAAGATCCGTAACCACGTCTACGTCGGTAGCGCGATCAACAAAAATACCCAGCCTATGCACTTCAATAAACCGTGGATTCCTCACACGCTCGCCAAGCGCCATGACACCCGCATTGAACCGCTCCAGATGGCCAACTTGCAGAATCACGCCATCGTGCTCGGCGAGCTTCACGAGCTCCAGTGATTCCTCATAACTCGGAGCAATGGGTTTCTCCATGAGCATGTGAATACCCCGCTCCAGAAATGGTCGCGCCACCTGCAGATGCAGCGCCGTCGGCACGACGATGCTCACCGCTTCAACCTTGTCCAGGAGATCAGCGTGGTCCGTATAGGCCGCGCACCCGAGTTGGCCGGCTACTGACTGTACTGTTGAACGATCGATGTCTACCACACCCACCAACTCGACATCGGGCATATCTTTGTAGATGCGGGCGTGAAATCGTCCAAGATAACCTACACCCACTACCCCGAGACGCAATTTTTGCACTTTACTGGATGCGGTAGTGATCGCCTGATCAGAGGAGCTCATGGTGCATGTAGATTTACCGTGTTGTTTTGTCACGCCGGAAGGAGTTGCGACCCCGCCCCCGAATCGCGGCGCATTATACAACGATAACGCATGTCGCAATAGGCGGCGCAAGCTCAGCTTGATGACAGGTATGCGCGGGACTCGACAAAAACGGCCAGTAACATCGGATCGATCTTGCCGGCGTCAGCTTCCATGTGCAGGATGTCCAACGCCTTCTCCACCGGTAGGCTCGACTTATAAGGACGATCGCGCGCCGTCAGCGCATCGTAAATGTCAGCAATAGTCATGATCTTCGACTGCACGGGAATCTCAGAGCCGCTAAGACCGCGCGGGTAACCGCTGCCATCGAGCTTTTCGTGGTGCGCATACGCAATTTCCGGGAGTTGAGACAGGCCCTTGGTCCAGGGAATCAGGCTCAGGAACGAGAAAGTGTGACTGACATGAGACTCTATTTGCGCGCGTTCCTCGATATCAAGAGTACCCTTGACCAGCGTAAGGTGGGCGAACTCAAATGACTGCAGTAGCGCTGTCTCCTCGCCACGGTCGTCGGGAAAGGTATACTCCGCAACCGTGTTCAGCTCTCCACCAAGCGCTTCACTGGAAATAGTAGGCTCGTTCATGCGCAACACAATATCCCAGAAACCATCGAGACGCTCGCACTCCTGTGCCAACATGTCTTCGATCTCGCGGCGGCGTGCAGCGATCTCCTGTGGGCTCAGTTGTTGTTGCACCTGTAAGTTCAGCAAACGTCGATAAGCATCCCGCGCGATGCTGGCGCGCGCATACTTGAATCGCTGCTGGACAATCGCCAGCTGGTGTGCATACAGCTTCTTCGCTTTTACCAAGACATCCTCACGCACACCCACTTTCCCGAAGTCGTGCAGAAGCGCGGCATAGCGCAGCTCGGTGAACTGGCCGTGCGTGAACAAAATATCGCGCAGGCCGCGCTGCTCGCTCCGGTCCACCGCCTGAGCGAGCTTGCCGGTGTAGTCCGCAACACGGAATGAGTGCCCCGCCGTAGTTGGATCACGGGCCTCGATCGCCTGTACTGAAGCGCGGATGAATCCCTCGAACAAACGCTCTATATCGCCGTACAGAATGGTGTTCTCTATGGCAACGCCAGCCTGACCGGACAGTGCAAGCGCAACCGAGCGGCTGATCTCATCAAAAGCCAACACGTGCCTGGCCACATCCTTCGGCGTTTTCAGCAAAGCATCGGCGCGATCCTTACGGTTAATCAGTTGCAATACGCCGACCACTTCGTCTGCCTTGTTCTTGAGCGGTACGGTAAGCATGGAACGGGTGCGATAACCGATGCTGCTGTCCACCGCCGGCGAGAAGCGATAAGGGGCGGCCTCGGGGATCGCATAGGCGTCGTCAACCGTAACCAGCTCGCCCGTGCGCGCAACATAACCAGCAATGCTGTATTCGCCAACAAGTGTTTGCTGCGCGTTGGATCTGGCACCGGTCGAATAGTTCTGCCATAGCCGGAAGTAAAGCTTGCCGTTCTTGTCCCTGGTATAGATCGATGCGCCATCAGCGCTGGTAAGCTCGCGCGCATGCGTCAGAATGAGATTGAGCAGCGTGTCCAGATCCTTCTCGGAGGCCAGTGCGCGACCAATGTCGAGCACGCGCTCGAGCATCTGCGCGGCCTCGGATTCATCGCCACCATGGAGCAGCTGCAAGCCCGACCTCAGCGACGCATACACGGTGTCAGCGGGGCAGGAGCCGTCAAGAACGCCTACGACCAGGGGATGGTCCAACAATGCCGCGCTCACTGGCTGCTCGTGATCCGTGCGCCAGATAATGATGGCGAGAAAATCCGGGGTGGCTGGCGATGTCAGGCGCACCTGCGCCAGCAAGGTGTCGGTCTGCTCCGGCGTGAGTACGAGCAGTGTCGGCGCCCCGTTCAGCGTCATCCCGTCGGGCGAGGCGATCTGCAGACATTCAGCGTGCTCTGAGAACCGCTGCAACATCTCGGGCGCTAGCGCCGCCTGCTCGCTCACGAACAAGCGCGTGGGGCTTTGGGGCATGATAACTCGATTACCTCCGCGACACGGTATCACAGCATGCGAGCATGCGTGTTCGTCGTGTCTGGCGCTTTCACACTACCGGACACCTGAATGCTTATCAATACCTCATTTATTAGCATAGACCCGCGCCGTGTTCACTTTGCCCCCTGCGAAAGTGACCTTTTTTCAGTATCCTAGCAACACTCGACGACTGTCAACCTGCACGAGGAATCACCATGTCTGCCACCATCGTGTCCCCGCGGGCGCATGCCATCTTGATCACCGGGTGTTCCTCAGGGATCGGGCTGTGCCTGGCACACGGCTTGCGCCAGCGCGGTTACAAGGTGTTCGCCACGGCGCGCAAGCCCGCCGACGTTGCCCGACTCGCAGATGAGGGATTTGACACCCTGCAGTTGGACCTGGCCTCATCGGATTCGATTCAACTCGCGGTGGAACGCCTGCTGGCGAAAACCGGCGGCAAGCTGTCCACGTTGATCAACAATGGCGCCTATGGTCAGCCCGGGGCCGTCGAAGACCTCAGCCGCGAAACCTTGCGCCGGCAGTTCGAGACCAATGTGTTCGGCACGATGGAGCTTACCAACCGCTTGATGCCCGTATTCCGCGCCCAGGGAAGTGGGCGTATCATCCAGATCAGCTCGGTGCTGGGCTTCGTGAGCCTGGCCTACCGGGGGGCTTACAACGCTACCAAGCACGCGCTGGAGGCCTTATCGGACACCTTGCGGCTGGAGTTGCACGGTAGCGGGATTCACGTCGTACTGGTCGAACCGGGGCCAATCGAAAGCCGTTTTCGGCTAAACGCCTATACCGCGTTTAAGGCCAATATCGATTCGGCGCAAAGCGCCCACCGCATCACCTACGCGGCCCTGGAAAAGCGCCTGGCCGGAGAAGGTGGCGAGCCCCCTTTTACGCTTCCGCCGCAGGCGGTGTTGAAAAAGGTGGTGCGCGCGCTCGAGGCCAGGCGCCCTAAGGTACGTTACTACGTCACCGTGCCGACGCACACGTTTGCCGTACTGAAACGCTTGCTACCGTCGAGATGGATCGATGGCATCCTGCTATCAGCAAGCGGCACGCCGACGCCGCCCGCATGATTGACACTGCGCCGGAGGTTTGCGACAACCGCTGCCCAGCAGCGCACACGATGCCTCAGTCCAACGGGTACGAAACCAGGCCATCGGCGAGCTTGGGCTCAAACCAGGTTGACTTGGGCGGCATGACCCGGCCGGCATCGGCGATGGCCATCACATCAGCAAGCGACGTCGGGTAAAGGGAAAACGCGACGGCCATGTCCCCACTATCGACGCGTCGCGCAAGCTCTTGCAATCCTCGAATCCCGCCTACGAACTCAATACGCGTGTCACGCCGCAGGTCTGTGACGCCCAGAACCGGGCCGAGCAGTGTCTCGGAGAGCACGGTCACGCCCAACCGGGCGACCGCATCGCGCGGGTGCAACGCCGACCGGGTTAACAGAGCATACCACTGGCCGCCAAGGTACATGCCGATCTCACCCGCATTCGCAGGTCTGACGGGCGCGTCGGCCTTGGTCACGGCAAAGCGCTCGCGCAATTTCCCGAGGAACTCCGAGAGGGTGAGGCCATTGAGATCCCGTACTACCCGATTGTAGTCAAGAATCTGCATCTGCTTATCGGGAAAGATGACAGCGAGAAAATAATCGTGAGCATCACTTCCGGCTCCGGCGGAGCTCCCCGCGCGGCGCTCGGCAGCAATGCGTGCCGCCGCGGCGGTGCGGTGATGGCCGTCGGCGATATACAATGCGTCGACCTCCTCCATTGCTGTCGTGAGCGCAGCGATCTTTGTCTGATCGCGCATCGCCCACAGGCAATGGCGCACATCATCGCTGGTGATGACATCGATCTCGGGGTCGCCACGACTTGCCGCCTGGATCAACGTATCGATTGCGGTGCAGTGCCGATAAGTCAGCGCGACCGGGCCTGTCTGCGCATTGAGGGCGCGGATATGCCGGGTTCGGTCGTCTTCCTTCGAAGGCTGCGTGTGCTCGTGCTTGCGGATGCGACCATCCCTGTAAGCTGCCAGCGAGGTTATCACCACAAGTCCGGTTTGTGCGTGCGCACCCATGATCAACCGATAGACGTAGTAGCCGGGTTCACGGTCGCGCCGGAGTATGCCCTGTGCGATCATGTGTACGAAGTTGTCCTTTCCCCTGGCATAAACGGCGGGCGCATAAGGATCCGTTCCTGCGGGAAGATCGATCTCGGGCCGGGATACGTGCAGAAAGCACCATCGGTTGTTCGCCGCCCGCACACGTGCCTCCTCGGTGCTCAGTACGTCGTAGGGTGGTGCCAGCACCGAATGGGCATGCTCGGGCGAGGGCCGCAGAGCGGCAAACGGACGTACCAATGGCATAGCCAACTCCCGTGAGTCGTTGTCAGTGTTAGCGATCAGCCGGGCCAGTTGCACATGTCATCGCATGCGTGCTGCCGCCGCACGCGGTGGGCTGCCCGCTCGGCGCTCATTCAAATATACTTGTGATCGTACGTCAAACGCAGTGCTTCATGCACACCGATGGGGCCTCCTCCGCATGGCGCGATCCCGGCTTCAATCCAAGCAGGGGCCGGGCCCGCGGTGATCGCAGCCATCCAAGCACGCGCAGCGGGTCCACGACTTCGAGACTCCCGGCTTAGATGATTACTCAACAATCACCCCCGGCATGGCAGCGTCGCAACCGTCGTGTGAACAGCGCCGCGCGCAGACGCTATATGCCGCCAGAATGGGCGCGCCAAAGTGGGGTCATGCTCACCTGGCCGCATGACCGCAGCGATTGGGCGGACCAGCTCGAGCAGGTGCAGGCGGTGTATGTCGAGCTTGCGTGCTGCATCGCTCACCGGGAAAAGGTCTTGATCGTGTGCCTGGACCCTGGCCACCGTCGCCGTGTGCGCGAGCGGCTCTTGAGCGCAGGCATCGGCGAGCATCAGCTCGACCTACGGGCGTTTCCGTCCAATGACACCTGGGCTCGAGACCACGGGCCGGTAACGGTGCGCGTTGACGGCGAGCTACATTTGTTGGACTTCCGCTTTAACGGTTGGGGCAACAAGTACGCGGCCGAGCTTGATAACGCGATCACGAAACGCCTTCACGAGGATGGGGTCTTTGGTATGACGCAGCGCGATGAAATCGACATGGTGCTCGAAGGCGGCAGCATAGAGGTCGACGGTGCAGGTACACTGCTTACTACACAACGCTGCCTGCTCGCGCCCACGCGCAATCCGCAGCTCGGACGCGAACAGATCGAACGTCGGCTCATCGAGCTGCTCGGGGTGACACGGATCTTGTGGTTGCAGCACGGCGCCATACCGGGTGACGACACTGATGGGCACATCGACACGCTCGCACGCTTTTGTGATGAACACACCATTTTGTACGTCGCAGGCGATAGCGACGGGCGCACCGATGAACTCGCTGCGATGGAACGTGAGCTCACCGCATTGCGCAGGGCTGACGGCATGCCGTATCGGCTCGTGGCACTACCGCACCCACGCCCGATCATTGACGGCGCAGGGCAACAGCTCCCCGCTAGCTACGCGAACTTCCTGATCATCAACGATGCCGTCCTGGTACCTGTCTACGGCGACCCCGCCGACAAGGAGGCGCTGCAACGGATCGGGACGTGCTTTCCAGCACGCCAGATCATTGCGATTGATGCGCGCCCATTGATCCAGCAACGTGGTGGTATTCACTGCGCAGCCATGCATTTGCCTGCAGGGGTTCTGCGCGGATGCTGAGCCTGCCCCGCGCTGATCAATCCTGCGCCAGGGTGCGGGCATTGGTGCTACCATAGCGGCTGTGGGCACAAGCGTGAAAGTCGGGCTGGTTCAGCAGGTTTGCGGTGAGCATCGTACGCGCAACCTGGAACAGAGTATCGCCGGCGTGCATGCTGCGGCGGCACAGGGAGCGCGGCTCGTGCTGCTGCAAGAGTTGCACGCCGGGACGTATTTCTGCCAAAGCGAGAACCCGCGGCACTTTGACCTGGCGGAGGCGGTGCCGGGACCGACCACGAGCGCGCTTGCCAGCATCGCGAAGGAGCTGTCGGTGGTGGTCGTGGGGTCCGTGTTCGAGCGCCGGGCGCTCGGCGTGTATCACAACACTGCCGTGGTGCTGGATACTGATGGCCGTCTGGCGGGGCGCTATCGCAAGATGCACATTCCCGACGACCCGGGGTATCACGAGAAGTACTACTTCACGCCGGGGGACCAGGGCTTCGCGCCTATCGAAACCGCGGTAGGAAAGCTGGGTGTGTTGGTGTGCTGGGACCAGTGGTACCCGGAAGCCGCGCGGCTGATGGCGTTGCGCGGAGCCGAGGTGCTGCTTTACCCGAGTGCCATTGGTTGGGATCCACGTGATGATGAGGCGGAAAAAAACCGCCAGTTGGAGAGCTGGATTACGATCCAACGCGCCCACGCCATCGCCAACGGGTTGCCGGTCATGGTGTGTAACCGTACGGGCTTTGAACCAGATCCGACGGCAAAATCCTCAGGGATCCAGTTCTGGGGGTCGAGCTTTGTCGCCGGCCCCCAAGGCGAGATGCTGGTGCAGGCGGGCGTGAATTCGCCTGAGACGCTGGTGGGCGAGCTGATTCCGGATCGCATCGAGGACGTTCGTCGCGTGTGGCCGTTCCTCCGTGAGCGACGAATCGATGCCTATCAAGACCTGGCGCGGCGCTATGGCCGCTAGGTAAGGCGATCGGACCCCCGTATTACGCACGATTCCCGCCTACGCGCGCAAATATCACAGAGCAGCTGTTAGAATACCCGCATTGGCGCCAGCAACCTCTTAGCACTACCCGGGAGCGTCCGTCGTGATCATTATTCTGCAATCCGGCATCGACCAGAGCAGTCCGGAATTCGGCCAGCTCATGGATTTCCTCGGCAACAAGCCGGCAATCAGGCCACGGGTGCACAAGGAAGTCGGGGCCTTGCAAACGCTGATCGAGGTCTACCTAATCGGAAACACCGCGGCACTGGACAAGGGCGAGATCGAGGCGCTGCCGGGCGTCGAGCGCGTCGTGCGGATCTCGGAGGAATACCGCATCATCGGGCGCCATAAGGACGACAGCCGACCGACCGGCTTCGAGTACAACGGCGTACGATTCGATCAACACAATCTCAATATCTTTGCCGGGTTATGCGCCGTCGACACGCCCGAATATGTGGAACAGATGATGCGCGCCCTGAAAGAACATGGTCAGGTGTGCACGCGCATGGGTGCCTACAAGCCCCGCACCAACCCGTACGCGTTCCAGGGCCACGGCGCGGGCTGTCTGCCCTGGGTGTTCGAACTGGCCGGGAAGTACGGGATCAAGGTCATCGCGATGGAGATCACTCACGACTCACACGTGGATGAGATCCGCAGCGCGCTGGAGCAAACCGGGCATGCGACAGGAGTCATGCTGCAAATCGGCACGCGCAATACCCAGAACTTCGAGCTCCTGAAGATCGTCGGCCGTCAGTATGATTTCCCGGTGCTATTCAAGCGCGGGTTTGGCATTACCCTGGAAGAGTCCCTCAACGCCGCCGAGTACCTGGCCAGCGAGGGCAATCACAAGATCGTCTTTGCGCTGCGCGGCATGAAGAGCAACCTGGGCGATCCGCATCGCAACTTTGTCGACTTCGCGCAGGTGCCGGTGATCAAGCGCCTGACTCGCTTGCCCGTTGGCGTGGACCCCTCTCACTCGGTGGGTTCGCGCGAAGGCGACCCCGAGGGGATCCTGGATATCATGCATGCAGCCGCCCAGGGGATCATCGCCGGGGCGAACCTGGTGCTGGCGGACTTTCACCCCGAGCCCAAGAAAGCGCTTGTGGATGGACCACAGGCGCTGCGGCTGGAGGAGCTACCTTATTTTCTAGAGGATGTGGCGATTGCGCGTGAGGGCTATGAGAGACGCCGGTCGCTCGTCCAGGAGTTCCGCGCGCAAGCCGTTGAATCATCGCATAAGTCGGTGGGCGTCTAGCCCTCTTTTTCACCAGCTATCTGCTGCCATCGCGTATCTCGGTCGCTGTTCCCGACGCGCCTCTACCGCCTCCATCCCTGCAGTCGTGCCCGCGTCGACGGCGTTGCGCTTGGTTGTGTGCTTAACGTAGTACACACTACGGCTGCGCGCATTTTCGCGCGCGCCTTGCCGCCTGCGCTTCGCTGTCCCTGCGTCGCTTGCGTACGGGCCCAAGCCGTGCTGGCTTGGGCGTTCGCGGGGACAACAATCGACCGGACTGTTGTCTTTTTCCGGCTCACCCACAGCCATCTCCCCGCCCTCACGACGATTCCCGGTGAGAATTGCGGGCTACGCGTACACGATCGCCCGCGGGGGTGGTGTCGTTAGTGCTGCTACTTTTTCTCCTTGCTGGGGTAATGGCGCAGTGTCTTGCCGACGTAGAGCTGCCGCGGCCGATCTATACCGTGACTGTCCCCCTGCAACTCCAGCCAATGGCTAACCCACCCCACTGTTCGCGCTAGCGCAAAAATGGCGGTAAACATGGTCATCGGCAAGCCCATGGCACGAAGCAGTATGCCAGAGTAAAAATCGACATTCGGGTATAGTTTGCGTTCGACGAAAAACTCGTCGTGGACCGCGATTTCCTCTAACTTTACCGCGATCTCAAGCAACGGATCGTCGATTCCGAGATGATCCAGTACCTCCTTTGCCATCTTCTGCAAAACCCGGGAGCGCGGATCGAAATTGCGGTAAACACGATGACCAAAGCCCATCAAACGGAATGGATCATCCTTGTCCTTCGCGCGGGCGATGACTTCCGGAATCTTCTCGACCTTGTCAATCTCCATCAACATCCGCAGCACTGCCTCATTCGCGCCACCATGCGCCGGTCCCCACAAACTGGCGATACCCGAGGCAATACAGGCAAACGGATTGGCCCCCGACGACGCAGCCAAGCGTACAGTCGAGGTAGACGCATTTTGCTCGTGATCTGCGTGCAGGAGCAAAATCAGATCCATGGCCCGCGCAAGTGTGGGATTGGCCTCGTATTCCTCGCTGGGCACTCCAAACAGCATTTGCAGGAAATTGGATGCATAGTCCAGATCATTGCGCGGGTAGCGAATCGGCCGGCCTATGCTGTAGGTGTAGCTCGCCGCGGCGATGGTGGGCATCTTGGCGACAAGTCGAATGGCGGCCTGCAGGCGATGCTCACCATCAAACATGTCCATGGCATCGTGATAGAACGCCGACAGCGCGCCGACAACCCCTACCATAATGGCCATCGGGTGGGCGTCACGCCGAAAGCCTTCGTAGAACCTGAGCACCTGCTCGTGCAACAAGCTATGGCGCCGGATCGAGTCCCAGAAGTCTTCGTACTCCGATTCACTCGGCAACTCACCGAACATCAGCAGGTGAGCGACCTCGATAAAGTTGCTTTTTTCCGCTAGCTCTTCAATCGGATAACCCCGATAGAGCAGCACCCCGGCTTCACCATCGATAAACGTTATCGCGCTCTTACACGATGCGGTGGAACGAAATCCCGGATCAAACGCGAGCAGCCCATGATCCGGGTAAAGCTGCTGTATATCGAGCGCCTCCGGCCCCATAGTGCCTTCAAGCACCGCAAGCTCGGCCTCGCCCGCTTCGTTGCAGATAGTCGCCTTAATCCGCCGTTTTCCCATATACTTCCTCCCCGTTCCGACATACACTGCCGCCGTCTCGCGGCTGCCGCCTGGCGACAGCGTGTGTGGCGTCGGGTACCGTCAGAGACGAATCGTTCAAACTGTGATTTTACTAGACCGTCCCGAGAACTTCACCGCACCCCGGGGTTTTAAATTCGATTATCCTGACAGGGCGGTCTATCCTAAGTTCAGCCCGGATCACAAGGCAGCTATACGCCGGGTGGCCACGCGCAAGGTACTCAAGTCGGCAAAAAGGCACCCAACGATGTCCAGTCGGGTCCCGGCGATGCAACCCCAGCACCCGTCTCAGGGACGACGATAGAGCCACTCCACAAAAGCATCCTGCACACGTTCCCCGCTCCGCAGATGTGCGCCCGGCTGGTTTTGCAGGTACACAAGCACCACGCGCCGGCCTTTTGCGTCAAGCAAATAACCCGCCAGGGCTCTGACATTATCTATAGTCCCCGTTTTAGCGTGCAACCGTCCTTTCAGATCGCTGTTTGCAAAATGGCCTTGTAGCGTTCCATCAACGCCGGATATAGGTAGCGATGAAACAAACTCGGGCATGTTCGGACTGTTATACGCCCAAAGTAGCAGCTCCCCCAAGTGGGCGGCTGACAAGCGTGCCTTACGCGAAAGTCCTGTACCGTTTTCGAGCACCAGCTCGGGGAAGCGCAGATTGTGTCGCTCCAGCCAGAGCTGCACGACTTGCAGCCCCTTTGCCGTATTCCCGGGCGGTCCCACGATCTCGGCCCCGAGCGCCAGCAACAGCTGCCGTGCCATAACGTTGTTGCTGTATTTATTAATGCTGCGCACCACATTTCCGAGTGGCGGTGAGTAGGCTGTGTACAACAGGCGTGCGTCCGCTGGAAGCATTTCCTCGCGCAGGTCACCGCTGAAGCGCCCGCCCTGCTCGGCCCACAGCGTCTTAAACACACCGAACACATGCCGTGCGGAATCATTCACTACACGGAACATTTCACGCGTTTTGCAACTTTCAGCATAGCGGCCGGTGAAATATACGTCGGCATCATCCGCCGCCAGGTCCACTCTCATATCAACTCGTTGTCGCCAGTTGCGACACCGACCTTTGCTGAGCCTGATGTTATTATGGATCTCGACATTGGCTGGCCGCGGATCGGCCGTAATTCGCAAATTCCGCTGTGCCGGGTCGGCCTCGAATCGGAAATTGACCGCCTGAAAATTGACGACCAACGCGCTAGGGGCCGCGTTGTACACACGATACGGTTGGCCATCGAACTTCGCCGGATCCGCAGGTTCAGATTCGAGAAAGCTCTGGTCAAGCACCAGGTCACCGCCAATGCTATCGATACCGGCACTGCGTAGACCGTGCAACAAGCGCCAGAAATGCTCGGTCAAGAAGTAAGGATCACCGTAGCCTTTTAGATAGAGATCACCGTCTAGTTGTCCGTGCTCTATCCTGGCAGTTGCGTAGACCTCGGTCTTCCACGTGTACGCCGCACCCAATTCCTCCAGCGCCACAAGCGTCGGCAGAAGCTTGATAACAGAGGCCGGATTGCGGGGTATGCTGGCACCCACCGCGGCGATAAGTCTGCCGCTTCCGATCTCCCGCGCGTAGACACTTACGCTCGATAACGGCATGCGATAGCGCTGCAGAATCTGCACCACCGGGTCAGGCAACCGCTCGGAGGGTACCGACCCGTGGACAGGACCCGGTTCACTGGCAGCGGATGACAGCCAGCCGAGGACGGCAAAAACAAACCAAGTTTTTCGGGTGAAAGTCATCATAAGGTGAGGATAGCCCAGGCAACGGCTGATGCTCGGCCGGCCTACTGGCACAAAGTACATGGCGCCCCGCTAAGTATAGTGCCCAGCATTACCCGCCACATACACCCACGGCGCCCCAAAACCTATTGGAATTGAAGCGCTTACAAACCCTCGCATTCTTGCTTGCCCTATCCGACAATCCCAAGACCAGCGTACTCCGCGCAGGGGCACTGTTGTCGATGCGCATGCCTGCCCACCCACGTACAGCACCGCGCATTACCCTGACATCGTGGCCCCGGATTGTTATACTTAAAAAGTGCCTGCTGCGCACCATGGAGTTTGCCGGAAAAACTTCAAGTAAAACAACGGCTAACAGGATGATCGATTGTATGGGCAGCCCCAAGGACACGGACCGATCGCAACATCACGCCTCTGACCCGCCGCTGACGGCGCGGGACTTTCCGTCGTTCTACAACAGCCTGCTGAGCTTGCGTTTCCCTGTGGATGTGGCGCAGGTGCTTGAGCTTCGCTTCATCTTGAATCACGCCGCGGACATGTTCGTGCGGCGATATACGGCGATTGATGGCGACCGAGAGTTTCGCGATGCCGTGAAAGCAGCTATCGACTCCTTTGGTATTGAGAACGATCGCCACCGCGATCGCCTGATCGGGATTCTAACTATGATCCGCGACCTTCATACCGCACACCTGGTGAATTCCAAAGTAGCCGAGCTCAAGCTGCGCGGCGCGCTGGCAGAAATTCGCGCGGCGCGTTCACAGGCAATACGGCATGGCCTTTATTCTCTTATAGCAACGATATTCGCGGGGCTAACGTGGCTTGGTGTCGGTGATCCGGGTTGGACCATCAAGTTGCTGACCTTGGGCCTCGCTTACATGACGTGGGAAGCTTTTCATGCGATTCCCGCGCTCGACCGCGAGCCGGAGGTCCTTGGTCCGGCACTTAACGAGGTACTGAGGATTCGAATTGAATCAGTAAATTGGAAACGTCTGATTCACAAGCTTGCACTGTTGCTTGGATACAAGCAGATCTCGGGGGTCACCGTTTTCCCGCTCGAGAGCCACACCCCTGCCGCCGAAACATCGGCGTTATATCAATAAGAAAAGAAGCAAGCTAAAAGTAGCAAGTGGCAAGGAGGGTCGCCTGGCGGCGACCATAAACCGATCGCGAGCTAATCAGTCCTTGCTACTTGTTACCTTCAGTACTTGCCACTCGAAGTTAGCCTCTCGGGTGATGCTGCGCGTGTAATTGCTTGAGCCGCGCGCGCGCTACCTGTGTGTAAATTTGCGTCGTTGACAGGTCCGCATGCCCTAAGAGCATTTGCACGACCCGCAAGTCGGCGCCGTGATTCAAAAGGTGAGTGGCAAATGCATGTCGCAGCGTATGCGGTGAGAGAGTGTGATCGTCCATGCCGGCACTGCGCGCGTAGCGCTTGATGTTGTACCAGAATGCCTGCCGGGTCATACCACCGCCGCGGTTGGTCGGAAACAGGACGTCAGTGTGCCGTTTGCGAACCAGGACCGGCCGTGCGTCGGCGAGATACCGTGACGACCAGCTGGCTGCCTCCTCCCCGATTGGTACAAGACGCTCCTTATCACCCTTACCTATAACCCGAACCACGCCGGTTTCAAGGTTCAGTGCTGTCAACGTGAGCCCGATGAGTTCTGATACACGCAAGCCGCTCGCATAAAGAATCTCCAGCATCGTACGATCGCGCAGCCCTAGCACATTGTCCACGTTAGGCGTGAGCAGCAGATTTTCCACCTGCTCCTCCGTCAGTAACTTCGGCAGTGGCCGGCCCAGCTTGGGGGAATCCAGCTCGGCCGCTGGATCGATGGATAAGATCCCCTCACGCACGAGATACCGGTAGAAACGGCGCAGCGTCGACAGTAATCGCGCCGTTGTCCGCGGACGTGCGCCACTGCGCACACATTGCGAAATGTAAGCCAGCAGATCCGATCGGCTCGCGTCGCCCAGCAGTTTGCGTTTTCCTGCAAGCCAGGCACCGCACGCCCTCAAATCGCTTCGATAAGCGCTCAAGGTGTTGGCACTGAGGCCGTGCTCCATCCACATCGCATCCAGGAACCGCCCGACGATCGCCTCATCCGCTTTGTTCATGTAACACCAGGCAGCGCCTTAATAGCTGGCCGCGGATTTACAAAATATATGAGGCCGGGCAAAACTAGTTGGCTCACATTATCGGCACGGCACGCCCGACGCCTGGGCAACGCACCGCTCCGGCCGCATTCCCCAGCCGGACCCCAAGATTTCGCAATCGCGTTGCTGTTATCGTGGCGTGCTCTGTTTTTCACGCAACCACAGTTGCTCAATGTTCCGCTCGAGCAGGGCCCGGCGTCTTTGGTCAGTGGTGTGTTTCAACAGTTTGCGGTAAACGTCGCGCGCGTCCGCCACCAGCCCGGCTGCGCCCAGGGCCTCGGCCGCGTGAAAGCGGGCAGTTTGCCCCCACGGGTCCGCGCCACGCGCGTTGCCGTAGCTCGCCGAACGCAGATAGAGCTCGCCAGCCTCCTGAAATTCCCCGATGGCTTTCTTGGAGTCGGCCATCCAGAACAGGATCTCGCGCCGTTGCTGTGCCTTGTCCACGAGCGCAAACACCGAATCCAACAGCGCATAGGCCTCCGGATGTCGGTCAACCGCCTGCAGATCAAAAACTACCTGCAGGTAGCGATCGGCAAACGCCGGATCCAGAGACCGCTTGTTATCAAGTATCTGACTTAGCCGTAATGCGCCGGCCTTGAATTCGCCGGCATAGATCAGTACGCGCGCCTGGCGCAGTGACCACTCGTCCGGGTCCTCGCCCGGCGGAGGCTTATCCAGGCCCTTTAGCAGACGTGCCGCAAGATGGATGTCCCGGCGTTGTAGGGCGGCGTCCGCAAGTCTGTAGCGCACCGTCACCGGGATCGCACCAACACTACCGAATTGCTTCGACCGCGTGTAAAGAGATTGTACGACTTCGCCCCGGCCTTCGGCGAATAACGAATCTGCCAAACGCGTGTGTGCATCAAGTCGAATCTGGGCCTCACTGCCGCGGCGACTCAGGAATGCATAGAATGCGCGGGCATAGGCCTTTTCTTCGCTCTCATAGTATTGTGCCTGCTCCACCCACGCCTTGTCGTTGCCAACCAGCAGCTGCAGCCGGTTACCTAGAGACTCCGCCAGCCACTCATAGGCCTGCCACAGATCGTCGGATTTCACCACAATTACCCGCTCGCGAGCGCTCGCATCGCTCGACAGTGTCATCGCACGCTCGAGCCCGATCACTCGGTAGATATCGTCTCCTGCCTGCGAGGCGGCTTCAGCCACCAGCGCCCACGCCTCGCGCTGTAGCTTAGGCTTGCGCGACGTGGTTTGCGCCAGCGTCAGGCCGGCGGCCTTGACCGCAGGCGCTTTGTAAATCCCGCTGCGCAGGCCAGCCAACAATCGCAGGATCTTGCCCTCGGTCGATTGCGTATCGTGCAGCACATCGAATGCCGCTTTGTTCCGCCTCGCCCGTAACAAAACCTTCGCGTGCAACAGCCGCCAGGCATCATTGTCAACGCGGTAATCCTGCTTGTAGCGCAGCAATGCCGTATGTGCGTCGGCGATATCGTTATCGAGCAAATAGCTGCGGATCACAAGCCGGCGCCATTTGGCAAATTCCATAGACACGGGCTTGGTCTGCCAGATCAGACGCCGTAGATATTTACGTGCCGCGGCGCCCTCCTCCGCGGATAATTGCGCATTGACCGCCTCGGCAAGGGCCCACCGCACAAACGGCCGCGGTAATCCCGGGGGAAGGTTGTCGACGCGTTTTGCAATTGCGTCCCACCGCTGCTTTTGCGCAAGGATGGAAAAACGTTCCTTCTCCCATTGCATCCAGTTTTCCTGATCCTCGGCAGGTGGTTCGTATTTCACGAGCAGGCGCAACGCCAGATCCGTGGCACCGCCGTCGGCGACTGCCATTATGCGCTCCAGCCCGGTCGCACAAACCCAAGGGCTAAATGCAAGCAGGCCAATCAACAGCAGAGGTACACCCAAATGCGACGGGGTTTTACCGCCCAAAAAATTCAAGCCTTGCATCATTCGCTGGATCGCCATCAGCACCCCAGTGTTCAACGGCGGAGAAGCAAGATATTAATGGCGTGCGAGCCACGAACACCGCCATATCACTCGCTACGATACTCCCGCTAAAGGCTGAGTACCGGTTCACACCAACATCGTGTGAACGGAAATCCCTGCGGGTATTCGGCTCGATGCGGTGACCGCTTCAAACCTTCTCGCGAATTCGCGCCGCTTTGCCAGTCCGATCGCGCAAGTAGTAAAGCTTGGCACGACGTATGGCGCCGCGTCGCTTCACTTGGATTTTGGCTATAGCGGGACTGTAGAGCGGAAAGACGCGCTCCACGCCCTCACCGTAAGAGATTTTGCGAACAGTAAAAGAGGAGTTCGATCCTCGATTTCGGCGGGCGATGACCATCCCCTCGAATGCCTGCAGGCGCGTGCGCCCCCCTTCGACCACGGTTACATGTACAGAAATGGTATCGCCAGGCGAGAAGCTTGGTATCTTCTTGCCCAATCGCTCCAACTCTCGCGTTTCAATATCCTGGATGAACTTGCTCATTTTGCAACTCCCGATTCGTTTTCATATTCCTGCTGAAACTCTTCCAGCAGACGCTGGGACTCGCTATCCAGCGCCAGGCGTTTCAATAGGTCTGGGCGCCGTAACCATGTTCGTCCGAGGGATCGTTTCAACCGCCAACGGCGAATTTCCTCATGATTTCCTGACAGCAGCACCGCCGGTACCGGGCGGCCCCGGTACCGCTCCGGGCGTGTGTAGTGTTCACAGTCGAGCAATCCCCGAGCGTATGAATCCTGTTCCGCCGAGTCGGCATCTCCCAGCACCCCCGGGATTTGGCGCGCAATCGCGTCGATCATGACCATCGCCGCGAGCTCGCCACCTGTAAGCACGTAGTCTCCGATCGACCATTCCTCGTCGACCTCGGTGGTCAGTAGTCGCTCGTCAACGCCCTCGTAGCGTCCCGCCAACAAAATCAATCCGGGTCGCGCGGCCAGTTCCTGAACACCTTCGTGGTCCAACCGGCGTCCCTGCGGCGATAGATAAATCACCCTGGCCGCGTCAGATTGCTCGTTCCGGGCCGCACGGATGGCACACGCAAGCGGCTCTGCCAGCATAACCATCCCCGGCCCGCCCCCATAAGGTCGGTCATCCACGGTGTGATGCTTGTCGCGAGCAAACTCCCGCGGATCCCAGAGGCGCACCGTCAGCAGGCCCCGGGTAACTGCTCTCGCTGTAACCCCGAACCCGGTAACCGCGCTGAACATCTGCGGAAAGATGCTGACAACATCGACCTTCACGCCTTTTCAAGCTCCCACGCGGCAACGGTTTGCCCGGCAGCCGTCGCTCAAAAGTCCGCGCCCCAATCAACAACAATAACCCGGGTATCCAAGTAAACGGCTTTCACGACATCCCGTATGTACGGGATCAGCCGGCGGTGCCGGCGTTTCGCTCTATCGGTGCCGGGAATCCCGGACTCAACGACCATGACGTCGTTTGCACCGGTCTCAAACAGATAGCTGACCACCCCGAGGTGATCGCCGCTCAGATTGATGACCTGCAGGCCTTGCAGCTGCGCCCAGTAGTACTCGCCGCTGGGCAGCTCCGGCAGCTGGGCCAGATCGACGGCCACGGCCGCCCCCACGAGCGCACGCGCCTGCTCCCGGTGCACACAGTGCTCCAGGCTCACCACAATGCCGCGGCCATGTACCTTACCCTCCAGCAGCACATGTTCGCACCAGCCATTGCCCACTCGAACGTGCCATGGCTTGTAGTGCAAAATCGCCTCGGGCGGCCGGCAATAAGAGTACACCTTGACCCAGCCCCGCAGCCCGAACAACCCGACGATTCGACCCACGGTCACCAGGCCATCGACTGGCGGCAACGCCGTCATACCGCCGGTAATTACTACTTCCCCGCGGTCGCCCGCTTCAAAAGACCGGAGACGCGCTCAGACGGCTTCGCCCCCTGACCTAACCAATACTGCACGCGCTCCATGTTTACGTGGAGCTGCTGTTCATGCTCGCTGGCACGTGGATTGAAGTATCCAACGTGCTCGATGAACCGGCCATTCGGTGCACGGCGCGCATCCGCGACAACGATCCGGAAAAAGGGCTTTTTCTTGGCGCCCCCTCTAGCCAGGCGTATGGTCACCATGGTGTCTCGTTCCTCTCACAAACCACAAAGGCACAGGCCGCTGCCGCCGACCTGTACTTGGTCCAAATAAGGCGCCGGATTTTACCCTTTATCCGGGGCGAAATGAAAGGGAGGCTGTTGAAAGCTCACCAAAAAACGCGCCACAAGCGTGTGCCACCCGCAGCGGCTGCCCGATCCCGGGCTGCCCGCTCCCCTTGCTACGAACAGCCGCCACGCCCCAGATAAGGGCTGTGGTATGGGGGAAAACAGGTTGAGTGCGGGCGATCGAGCAGCCCGTCAAGCGCGCGACCTTGGCCGGCCTCGGCCCGTGATGCGTACTTGCGCTGCGGTTGCCGGCGTGGGCGCGTTTGCTGGCACCCCCATCCGGCTCAGCAAAGCCGCCACAGAGGCCGGCAGCATCCTCTTAGTTACGATCGCTGCTCGTGGGTCCAGGCTGCACTGGCAACCTGTCGACATAAAGCGTTAACCCCTTTCTGGAAATTACTTCCACGCATTCACCGTTCGCGATCGCCTCCCCGCCCACGGCAACCGCGTTCCATGACTCACCGTTCACCATGACCCGCCCCGCCGGCGTCAATGGCTCGATCACCTGCCCTGTCTGATACAGCAATCCCTCGCCTCCTGCCCATGTACGGGAGTCGTATTGATAATGCAGCGGTCCATAACGGCGCTCGTATCGCAGAACGCCCACGGCCAGTGTTGCCGCTGTCGAGAGGCCGAAGCTACCCGCAACAACTATCCACCAGTGTCCCGCTATCAATCCAAGGACCATACCCACGAGCAGCAACAGCCCCAGCACAATGAGTATGACGTGGCTCGATGCCGCAGCCAGCACCACAAGCTCGAAGACGGAAAGGAACGACACAAAGATTTTGTTGCGAGCAAAGCGTCGATCACCCCGTGCCACGCGGCGAGCCAGGCGTGACCAGTAAAACCCACCGTAAACCAGGCCCGACAGTGCTCCCATAGCGACAGCCCCCAGGCTCGAAGGGATGTGACCGCGCACGAGCCAAAGCAAGCCGGCGCATAACATGGCCAGCACCAACACATTGTGCATAACGCGTACCTGCTTGACCACCGTACGCACCTCCACGTCATGCGCGGTCAGCTAGGTGATAAGGCTTTAGCGCGCAAATAGTGCCGCGACTTTTTCTTCGCCAACCGCCATTCTTATTCGCCTGCACTGTTGTAAAGTATTTGCCTGTGTCGCGCGTGCTAGCCGCTGGCCTTCATTCCACACCAGCCCCCTGGCCTCGATACCTGCCGCGGCCACAGGGCGCGCGCACCTCATGCTCTCGGCGTTACGAACATCAGCGACTGAGTCCAGCGGTGACATGAGTAGAACGCAGGCCAGACTCATCCTCACCAGGTTCACGAGTACGCAGCGCACAGCGGAGCTTACCCAGCCAGCTCGCGATAGCGGAAGCAATCGACCACGTGATCGTTTACCATGCCGACTGCTTGCATAAACCCGTAACAGATCGTGCTGCCCACAAACTTAAATCCGCGTTTTTTCAAGTCTTTGCTCATAGCATCGGATTGCTGCGTGCGCGCCGGAATAGGTCCTGGGCGAACCCGGGGGTCGTGCGCTACGTTGCCGTCCGCAAACTGCCACACGTAAGCGTCGAAGCTGCCAAATTGCTGCTGCACCTCGAGAAAAGCCTGTGCGTTACCGATAGATGCATGCACCTTAAGCTTGTTGCGCACAATGCCGGGGTCCGCGAGCAACTGCTCGATCTTATTCTCGCCATAGCGAGCGACCGTAGCCGGGTCGAAGTTGTCGTAGGCCTTTCTGTATCCTTGCCTCTTATTAAGTATTGTCAACCAGCTCAGTCCAGCCTGCGCACCTTCGAGTATGAGAAACTCGAACAACGCCCGGTCATCATGCAGCGGTACACCCCATTCGCGATCGTGATAGGCCATCATGAGCTCGCTGGCCGCGGCCCATTCACAGCGTGACCTCGCACTCGGGGATGCTGATCGATTAAACATGACTCATATCGCTTGGGCCTGCGTGTGCGGTGCTATTGGATGTCGCTAGCGCCGGCCCCGTATTATTTCCGTTTGCGCACCTCGCGGGTTGTCACGAGAAATTCGATCATCTCGTTCGATATCGACACCTCGACGAAGGTCATCACGTACGAGTGCCCTGCTTCGGTCGCAACGCTCACTTGCCTTATGACATCCAACGGGGTGAAGGACTCCACCCGGGTAGTGCAGCTGTCGTGCTGGAGCAGCGCCGCAAAACCGCGGCGAGGTCCTTTCTCTTCAAACAACCGCG
This sequence comes from Acidiferrobacterales bacterium, assembly GCA_046758085.1. Taxonomy (GTDB): domain Bacteria; phylum Pseudomonadota; class Gammaproteobacteria; order Acidiferrobacterales; family SPGG2; genus VRUB01. The sequence continues at coordinate 9,068 of JBHHZP010000005.1, read as the reverse complement.
CCAGTTCGAGCACGGCCTGCCTGTCGGCACAAAATTGTGCCTGCTGATTGATTTTCGTCTGCCCCAGGGTATAGTGCCAGCGCTCCTCGGCGCTCGTTGTGTTCATCTGTAGCTCAAAGACCACGAGCGTAATGCACAACAGACTTGCGCGTGTAATTGCGCTGAACTGTTTTGTTCGCACCATAGTTTGTACCTGTCTTATGCCCTGGCCGGTCACGAACGCACACATTTTCGCAGCGTGCCATCGGGGTTGAACTCCACCACACTGAGTCGGGTGCAGAGTGTCGCATCGAAGCTCACGGGCTCCGCCAGTGTACAGCTTTGCAGACGACCGTCCGGATACTGCACGAGACGATACCCGTTCAAGCAGGTTAGCGGCTGTCCCCGGGCATTGTAAATTCGATGATTGCCATTAAGGTTACAATCCTTAATACCAATACCACCGTCGGCATAAAACTCCACTCCGACGTTGCAGTTTAGCTGCGCGACCGCGCCGGCACCCACCAGAATCAATGCAAGCACCGCTATCGACCGTACTGTGTGCAGGATTCGCCTGCCGCGGGGCACAAATCGCATGGCTATCACCCCCGTTTATGAGCGCGATCGTTATATTACAAAGAGCACCTCGGTTGTGAATAGTTCATTGGCCGCACAACCGTCCTGCATAGTGGTTGCCGGAAAAGGGACGAGCACCAAAAGCCAGAAATCGACTCCAGCGGCATCCTTTTCGATCGGCGACGAACCGCCGATCGGGTGCTAACGGCGTCCCGATCCGTAAGCAAAGATTCTTCTAATCAATAGGTTAGTATGCACGCCGCAGTGATGATGACTCGTACTGCTGCTAACATTGGTATTATTGGGAAGCCAGTGTGGCGTGGAAGCATCGGCACGCCCGCGCACTGCAAACCGGCGGCGCCGGAGAAATACAACCCCTCAACCGGAGGCCCTGCAGCAATGAGCGCTGAATACCGAATCGAAACGGACAGCATGGGAGAAGTACAGGTGCCTGCCAACGCTGAGTACGGCGCCCAAACCCAACGGGCCGTGGACAACTTCCCTATCAGCGGGCTGCGTCTGCCCACTGCTTTTATCAAGGCACTGGGCATGATCAAGAGAGCCGCGGCTAGAGTGAATGGCCAGCTCGGGTTGCTCGATGACGCCACTGCATCGGCGATCGAGACAGCTGCAGCAGAGGTCGGGCAAGGCATGCACGACCAGCACTTTCCCATCGACGTGTTCCAAACAGGCTCAGGAACCAGCACCAACATGAACGCGAACGAGGTTATCGCGCGCCTCGCCAGCGCGCGTTCGGAAAAAGCCGTGCATCCCAACGATCATGTCAATATGTGCCAAAGCAGTAACGATGTCATACCCACAGCGATTCACGTCAGTGTCTGCCTACAGCTACGCGGCGAGCTGTTACCGGCATTAATTCATCTGGCCGATACCATCACGCGGCGTGCAGATGAGCTCGAGCACCAGCCAAAGACCGGTCGCACCCACCTCATGGATGCCATGCCCATCACCCTCGGTCAGGAGCTTAGCGGTTGGGCCGCCCAGGTGCGGCATGACATTGAGCGTATCGAGGCGACATTACCGCGCTTGCAGATTCTGGCGATCGGCGGCACCGCAGTTGGCACGGGGATCAACGCCCACCCGAAATTTGGATTCCGGCTGGCATCCGAGCTTGCCGCTGCCACTGGGATTTCGTTCGAAAGTGGTGCCAATCACTTTCAAGACCTCAGCGCCCAAGACACGGCCGTGGAGGCGAGTGGCCAGCTCAAGACGGTGGCTGTCAGCCTGATGAAGATTGCCAACGATCTGCGTTGGATGAACAGTGGCCCGCTCGGGGGTCTTGCCGAGATCCAGCTACCGGCGCTGCAACCCGGCAGCAGCATCATGCCGGGTAAGGTGAATCCCGTGATTCCGGAAGCGGTAACCATGGTCTGTGCCCAGGTTCTGGGCAACGATGTCACCATCACGATCGCGGGGCAATCGGGCAGCTTCCAGCTCAACGTCATGCTCCCGATAATCGCCTACAACCTGCTGCAGAGCATAGAAATTCTTTCCAATGCGTCACGCGTCCTGGCCGACCGGGCGATCGCGGGCTTCAGCGTGAACACGGAGCAAATGCAGGGCGCCCTTGCGCACAACCCCATTCTGGTTACGGCGCTGAATACCATTATTGGGTACGACAAGGCTGCCGCGATCGCGAGAAAGGCCTACGCCGAGCGACGTCCCATACTCGAGGTAGCCAAGGAGATGACAAACCTCGGCGAAAAGGAACTTAAGCGCTTGCTCGACCCGGCTGACCTGACAAAAGGGGGAATTAGAAAGTGAGCCACTGTCGTCCCACCAATCTCGCTCGGGCCTCTGAAACCTGTTAATACTGGAAGGTCTTCACCGAATGGACGGCGGTGCAGACGTACCAAGCATTTGTTGGGCTGGTAGGAGCTTATGAGGATGAAAGTGAGCACATATGACGGTTGGATGTGCTAGGACTGGCACATCCACCAAGCGATACAGAAAAACCGATATGGACGCGTTGAAATGTAGCTGTCATCCACAAGAGACGAACCCCAGGCATGGCAGATCAAACCGCCACAAACGGCGGCTTAGACGCCTAGGATGGTGCGCACAAACCCGCTTGTGAACCGCAGGTGATGGAGCAAGGTGAAATAGTACGTAAGAAAGATTAGAAAGATGCCAACCACGGCCAAGGGATGGCTACGATGCTTCCATAGCAGAAAAGAACCGAACGACACCAGCGCAATTTTTGTGAGGACGAACAGAATCGGTTGATTGCTTACCAAGTTCTGCAATAGCAGATTTGCTTCTTCGGCCCACCCCTCACCTACCCAGTACAGCGTGAACAGGATGTCCAGAAGATTGAGGACGATGACTACCTTGACGATTCCGTCAAGCCAACGCAGCTGATCGGGGGTTGAGACCAAAAAGCGTGGGGCAACTACAGTTGGTTCTAAGTTCTTACTCCACACGGTACTGCTCTTTTGTGCGCTGTGTCCAATATTACCCGAATCCAGCGCGTATTGATAGGCACCGTCGGAGGGCTGCTATTGCGGCTTTTGTTTATTTTTTTCTTTATAAATCATTGGGTTAAAATAGGTTGGCGGAGGCCCCTCACCGTGAGCGGAGCATATGGCCGCCAGACAGCAGCTGTTGCACTGCGGTTTTTTGCGGCAGACGTCTTTGCCATGGCGCACGATCAATGCGTGATATTCATTGTACAGCGCGACGTCAGCGCCGAGGACCTGTTCGAACATCCGCCGTAAGCCCTCATAGTCCTCGGTGCCTGCGATCATGCCCAGCCGCGTGAAGATGCGCCGTGTGTATGCATCAATAACGAACACCGGACGCGCGAACGCGTAGAGTAAAATATCATCGGCGGTCTCGCGACCCACGCCGTGAACCGACAACAGCGCCAGGCGCAGTGCTTGCGTGTCCATTCTCGCGAGCTTTTTGATCCCGCCTTGCGCCAGCAGCCAGCGGCACAACGCGCGCAGCCGTCTGGCCTTTACATTGAAGTATCCAGACGGGCGAATGAGGCTCGCGAGTCGCCGGGGATGGGCACCCACAATCGCCTCTGGCGACAAGGCCTTCGCGTGTCTTAGATTACTTATTGCCTTTTCGACATTGGTCCACGCGGTATTCTGCGTCAACACCGCGCCTACCATGATCTCGAAGATAGAGTCTCCCGGCCACCAGCCACGCGGGCCGTATGCCGCAAACAAGCGCTCAAACGTACCGCGCACACTGGCAACACCGTCGCGCGCACGCGAATGTGGGTCAACGCCCCGGTGGCGGCCTTGTTGCGTGGCGCTGCGTTTTCGAGCCATCCCAGCGAAACGGCTTATGCCGGTTGCTTGCAACTCCCAGACCCACCGCCGCGCGCAAGCGGGTAACAGCCGTGCGATCGAGCTCGTGCAATTTCCCGGCGCGCAGGCTGCGCGGCAAACTTACCGGCCCATAGCGAACGCGAATCAGGCGACTGACCTTGATGCCAATCGCTTGCCAGAGATTGCGCACCTCGCGCTTGCGCCCTTCTGTGAGCGTCACGTGATACCAATGATTAGCGCCCTCGCCGCCCTGGTCACGAATCGTTTCGAAACGTGCCAATCCGTCAGCCAGCGAGACGCCTGCCTGCAGCTGTCGCAACGCCGACTCATCGACCTTGCCCAAAACACGAACCGCGTATTCGCGTTCGATCTCCGTGGATGGATGCATTAACCGATTCGCAAGCTCGCCGTCCGTGGTCAACAGGAGCAGTCCTGTGGTGTTGATATCGAGCCGGCCCACGACGATCCAGCGCCCCTGGCGCAAACGCGGCAAATGATCAAACACAGTGGGTCTCCCGGCCGGGTCCGAGCGGGTGCATATCTCGCCTTCAGGTTTGTGGTACAGCAGTACGCGGCATCGGCCAGCGGCCTTGCCGGTTGTGACCACGCGTCCGTCGACCCGCACTACCTGGTACGCGTCGATGCGATCGCCGATATGTGCGCGCTTGCCATCTACCGACACGCGGCCTTGCTCGATCCAGCGTTCCATCTCGCGGCGCGAGCCCATCCCTGCGCGGGCGAGCACCTTTTGTAGCTTCTCACTCATGCCTCCTCACGTTTGGGATAAGGAGGCTGGGCGTGCTGCGCGTCAGACATCGTGCTCGCGACCGGCTCCTTCGGCGCGGGCGAAGGCGCCCTGCTGGTAGGGTCCTGCGACTCAGGCACCATGGCATCGGAGCCCGCTGGCGCCACAGATTTGCCTTCGTCCACGCCCACGCTCATGCGTGGTTGCGAGGGGCTGTCCGCGCCGATGCGCAGGTCAAGCTGCCTACCGATGGCCTCGAGATCACGCAGCTCGGCCAGTGGCGGCAGCTCATCGAGGCTACTCAAATTGAAATATTCTGCGAAATGGCGGGTCGTGCCGAACAGTGCCGGCTTGCCGGGCGTATCCCTGTACCCTACCTGGCGAATCCATTCGCGCTCCAGGAGCGTGCGGATAATCTCCGGGCTCACAGACACGCCGCGAATTGCCTCGATGTCGCCGCGGGTGACAGGTTGTTTGTAGGCTACGATCGCCAATGTCTCCAATAACGCGCGCGAGTACCGGGGCGGGCGCTCCTGCTGCAGCCGTACTATCCACGGGGCGTACTTTTCGCACGTTTGAAAACGGTAGCTTCGATCGACGCGCTTGAGCTCGATACCGCGGCCCTCGTAGTCCCGCGCGAGCGTGATCAGGACCTCGCCAACGGCTTCGCGCGAAGGCCGGGAATCCGCGGGAAACATGGAAATAATCCTGTCAATGGTCAATGGCTCGCCCGCTGCCAGCAGCGCCGCTTCGACGATATTCTTCAGCTCCGAAATGTCTTCTGACATCATGCTGCCGCCTTCACATGGATAGGCGCAAACGGCTCTGGCTGGACCACAACTAGCAGCGCCTCTCTTAACAATTCCAAAACCGCGATGAACGTGACCACGATCCCCAACCTGCCTTCCCGAACGTTGAACAAGTCTTCGAAGTTCACGAAATTCTCGCTGTCGATTCGGCTCAGAATCTGAGTCATACGCTCACGCACAGACAATCGTTCGCGCAGCACGTGGTGATGCTGGTAAAGCTCGGCCCGCTCGAGCACGCGCTTGAACGCATCCAACAGCTCGACCAGGGCCACCTTGGGCTGTGCCCGTGGTAAGGGCCTGCTGTCGAACTGGGCAATCGCCACATGCACATCCCGCCCGAGCCGAGGCACGCGGTCCAGGTCCTCGGCCGCTTTGCGGTAACGTTCGTACTCCTGCAGCCGGCGCACCAGCTCCGCCCGCGGATCATCTTCGCTTTCCTCCTGGCTCGGACGCGGTAATAACATTCGTGACTTGATCTCGGCCAGCACAGCGGCCATGACCAGATACTCGCCGGCGAGCTCTAGCCGCGCAAGCTGCATGAGATCAATGTAAGCCATGTACTGTTGCGTGACCTCGGCTATGGGGATATCAAGGATATCGATATTTTGCTTGCGAATGAGGTACAGCAGCAGGTCTAGCGGGCCCTCAAAGGTCTCGAGAAACACCTCTAGCGCGTCGGGGGGGATATAGAGATCCTCTGGAAACTCGGTTACGGGCTCGCCCTGGATGAGCGCGAAGCGCGATTCGTTTTTTTGCACCGGCGTATCCATCAGCTATAGCCCAACCCTATCGCCTGACGGACATCGTCGAGCGTTTCGTCCGCCACATCTCGCGCATGCTCGGATCCCTCGGCGATGATGTTCTTGGCCAAGGTCGGATCCTCGGCATACTCCACAGCCCGTTCGCGGATGGGCGCAAGCTCCGCAATAACAGCATCGATCACCTTTTGCTTACACTCCAGGCAGCCGATACCGGCAGTGCGGCAACCTTCTTGCACCCAAACCTTGGTATCCGCGTCCGAGTAGATCTGGTGAAAGGGCCACACCGGACACTTCTCCGGTTCACCCGGGTCGGAACGTCGTACGCGTGCAGGATCGGTGGGCATGGTCCGCATTTTCTTCTCGATGTCCGCCGGGTCGTCGCGCAGCGCAATAATATTATTATAGGACTTCGACATTTTCTGGCCATCGAGGCCCGGCATCTTCGGCGAATGCGTCAACAAGGCCTGAGGCTCCGGCAGGATGATCTTGCCGCCACCTTCAAGATAGCCAAACAGACGTTCCTTATCGCCGATGGTAATGCTCTTTTGCTTTTCCAGCAGTGCACGTGCGGTCTCGAGCGCGTCTTGGTCGCCTTTTTCAAGATAGGCGGTACGCAGCTCACGGTACAACGTGCCGGTCTTCTTGCCCAACTTGTTAATTGCCTTCTCCGCGCGCTCCTCATAGCCGGGCTCACGTCCATAGAGATGGTTGAACCGGCGCGCGACCTCGCGTGTGAGCTCGACGTGAGCGACCTGATCCTCGCCCACCGGGACCAGTCCTGCCCGATAAATAAGGATATCGGCACTTTGCAGTAACGGGTAACCCAGAAAACCATAGGTGGAAAGGTCTTTGTCCTTGAGTTGCACCTGCTGGTCCTTGTAGCTCGGGACCCGCTCCAGCCACGATAGCGGGGTAATCATGCCCAGCAAAGTAAACAGCTCGGCGTGCTGCGGTACGTGGGATTGGATAAAAAGCGTGGCATTATGCGGGTCGACGCCGGCGGCCAGCCAGTCCACAACCATATCCCACACATGGTCTTTGATCACGTCCGGTTCATCATAGTGCGTCGTCAGCGCATGCCAGTCGGCGACGAAGAAGAAGGCTTCGTACTCATGCTGCAGCCGGATCCAGTTTTTCAACACACCGTGATAATGCCCTAGATGCAGCCGCCCCGTGGGACGCATACCGGACAGCACGCGTACCGACTGACCGGGTGGAACACTGCTGAGTGTCGTCACGATAGCCCCGCCACACTACCCACAAGCCTGACGAAAAGTTCGATCGGCGGGGCAATAATCACCGACAAAACCCCGCTGAACAAGAGCGCTAGCAGGATCAAGAATCCGAACGGTTCCACACGGCTCAAGCGCCACGCCCAACGGCCCGGCAACAGCCCCACCGCGACACGCCCGCCATCCAGCGGTGGCAGCGGCAGCAGATTAAAGACCAGCAGCAGCACATTAATAAGGATGCCGATCAGGCCCATATATATTATCGGCGCGGCGATCGCGCCCCAGGCATCGGGCAACAAGGTGCCGACCTTGGACGTCAGGCCCCAGAACAGCGCCATCCCCAGATTGGCGCCCGGACCGGCCGCCGCAACGAGCACCATATCCCGCTTCGGATGGCGCAGGTTCTCCCACGTCACCGGCACCGGTCTCGCCCAGCCGAACAAAAAAGGCGCTTTCACCAGCAATAACACCGCCGGCACCAGGATCGTACCGACGGGATCGATGTGCTTGAGCGGGTTCAGTGTGACGCGCCCCAAGCGCTCGGCCGTGGGATCGCCGAGGAATTTTGCAATCCATCCATGGGCGACCTCGTGAACGGTGATCGCGAACAATACGGGCAGAATCGAAACGGTGATCAGTTGGAGTCGGGGCAGGTGGCTAAGTATGCGCAGTATGTCCTCTAGCATTGCCGCCAGTATATCAGGCCAGCATGCACAAAATCACGTTGACTTCGCCGGCAAGATCACCGTCTGTCGGGTTATGCAGTGAGCTCCGCCTGCGCCTTGAATGGGGCGATATCACCCTTGCCGAGGCGCAAAGCGCGGGCCACGCCGTCTTCGAGGGCCACCACCGTGGTGGGCTCGAGCCCACAAGAGCCGCCATCAATGATGAGATCCACCTGGTGCTCCAGGCGTGTGCGAATATCGTCAGGATCGCTCAGGGGCAGATCTTCGCCCGGTAGAACCAGCGTGGCACTCATCATCGGCGCGCCCAGCTCGGACAGTAGTGCTTCGGCGATGCGGTGATCGGGGATTCGCAGCCCAATGGTCTTGCGTCGCGGATTCATCAGCCGCCGCGGCACCTCGCGCGTCGCCGGCAAGATAAAAGTGTACGGGCCCGGCGTGTTGGCCTTTAGCAGGCGATAATCAGCATTCGTGATCCGTGCGTAGAGCGACAGCTCCGACAGATCCCGACACACAAGCGTGAAATCATGCCGGTCATTGAGTCGCCGGATGCGGCGGATTCGCTCCATTGCATCCTTGTCGCCGATGTAGCAGCCCAAGGCGTAGCTCGAGTCAGTAGGGTAGACGATCACTCCGCCGTCACGCACGATTGCAACCGCCCGCTGAACCAGGCGCGGCTGCGGATTAGCAGGGTGGATCTGAAAGTATTGCGCCATTAGAAGCTACCGCCACGACAGTACGTGGCCGCGGATGGGTGCGAGGACATTGGGCTCGGCAGCCCTGGCGGTCAACATCGCACAGCGGAATCGCGGAATTATTTTTTCTTCTCTTTCTTGGGACTATTTTTCTTCGCGAACCGCTCGAGTTGTCCGGCAGCCCATTTCTGCCCGCCCAAACCAAAGGCAAGGGCCAAGGCCAGCACCATTCCGCCAAAGAGAATGAAGAATGTCAGGCGGATAATATCACCGCCCACCTCGACCT
>JBHHZP010000004.1:0-52520 GCA_046758085.1 Acidiferrobacterales bacterium | reverse complement strand
AGTCCGACGACCCGCTTAAGATATTTTATAGATGGGTCTTCCGGAAAACGGAAGACCACGACATCCCCGCGGCTGGGTGTCCCGCTACCAAGGATTTTCCTGTTGAGAACCGGTACCCTGATACCATACGAAAACTTGTTCACCAGAATAAAATCGCCCACGAGCAGGCTCGGCAGCATCGATCCAGACGGGATTCGGAACGGCTCGACGACAAAAGAACGCACCAGAAAAACCAGCAATATCACCGGGAAAAAGGCGCGTGCGTACTCCACATAAACGGGTTGCTTACGTGCCTTCTGCGCTTCTTCGGCCGAGCCGCCACCGCGCTCGATCGTGTGTGCCATGCGTTCGCGCCGGGGCCCGCTCACGAGCCGGTCGAACACCCAGATCAATCCCGTAGCAGCCAGCACTATCACCATAATCAGCGCGAAATCCATCGTGCTACTTCTCTGACACCTTCAATACCGCGAGGAACGCCTCTTGTGGTATTTCAACCGAACCCAGCTGTTTCATTCGTTTCTTGCCCTCTTTTTGTTTTTCCAATAGCTTTCGTTTACGTGTCACATCACCGCCGTAACACTTTGCGGTCACGTTCTTGCGCAGAGCCTTGATGGTTTCTCTTGCAATGATACGCGATCCGATGGCAGCTTGAATTGCAACATCGAACATCTGTCGTGGAATAATGTCCTTGAGCTTTCTCACTAGTTCCCTTCCACGATAGGGTCCTTGATCTTGATGCACGATTAGCGACAGCGCATCCACACGTTCGCCATTAATGAGCACGTCGAGCTTTGACACCTTCGATGCACGGAACTCGAGAAACTCATAATCGAGCGACGCGTAGCCACGGCTGACTGATTTGAGCCGGTCGAAGAAATCCAGCACTACTTCACTGAGCGGGAGATCATAGGTTAACATGACCTGCCGGCCCATATACTGCAAGTTTTTCTGGACGCCACGTTTCTCGACACACAGCGCTATCACCGGTCCGATATACTCTGGCGGCAATAGTATCGTCGCGCGAATGATTGGCTCGCGAATCCCTGAAATTTGCGATGCATCCGGCATCTTCGCGGGGCTGTCTATGCTCACGACAGCGCCATTTTTTGTCACCGCCTCGTAAACCACAGTGGGGGCCGTGGTGATGAGCTTGATGTCATGCTCGCGCTCCAGCCGCTCCTGAATAATCTCCATATGGAGCATGCCGAGAAATCCACAACGAAAACCGAATCCGAGTGCTTCCGAGACTTCCGCCTCGCAAAATAACGATGCGTCATTGAGACGCAGCTTTTCCAAGGCATCTCGAAATGCATCATAGTCCGCCGGGTTCGCCGGATACAGCCCCGCAAACACACGCGGCTTGATCTCCTTGAATCCCGGCAACGGTGCCGTGGCGGACCGCTCGAGCGCCGTGATCGTATCACCGACGCGCGCCCCACGGATGTCCTTGATGCCCGCGATCACGTAGCCGACCTCCCCCGGACGCAGTGACGGCACCGCGCGCCGTTTGGGAGTGAATATTCCAATCTGCTCCGTGAGGTACTGCCGACCCGTTGCCATCAAACGGATACGTTGCTTGCGTTTGAGTGTCCCCTGCATCACCCTCACAAGAGAGACCGTCCCCAAGTAATTGTCAAACCATGAATCGATGATCAGCGCTTGAAGCGGCCCATGCGGGTCCCCGGAAGGAGGGGGTATGCGGGCAATGATGGCCTCGAGGATATTTGCAACTCCGCTGCCGGTTTTTGCGCTCGCACGGATGGCGCTCTGCGCATCGATTCCGATAATCTCCGCGATCTCGGTAATGGCACGATCCGGATCCGCTGTTGGCAGGTCGATCTTGTTCAGCACAGGCACGATTTCCAGCTCGAGTTCGGTCGCAGTGTAACAATTCGCGAGGGTCTGCGCCTGCACTCCTTGCGCAGCATCAACCACTAGCAGTGCTCCTTCGCAGGCCGTAAGCGAACGCGAGACCTCATAGGAAAAGTCCACATGGCCTGGTGTGTCGATCATATTCAGCCGATAGGTCCTGCCATCCCGCGCGCTGTAGTCCAAGGCAACGCTCTGCGCCTTGATCGTGATCCCGCGTTCGCGCTCCAGCTCCATGGAATCTAAAACCTGATTTGCCATTTCGCGGTCGGCGAGACCGCCGCAGAGCTCGATAAAACGGTCAGCGAGCGTGGACTTTCCGTGATCGATATGTGCAATGATGGAGAAATTGCGGATTAATGTCTGGTCCCGACTACTCATCCCGATAGTTTTTGCCGACCGCGGCCGCCCTCACGGCGACTGCGGGTACAGAGCGTGCCGCAGCATCCGTGCAGCGATTTCGCCAACAAGAAAAAGGCGCCTGCAGCGCCCAGGTGCGTAATATTCACTGAATATGATATCGCGATGGGAGCCGCTTCCGCGGCCCGTTCGTTGTGTCCGGGCCCCTATTCGTGCAATTGCCCGCCGACCCGAGTTTGCGGGGCTCGGGCGACCCGCTGCTTGGGTACCAATATCGCCGTGCCCGCTTCGTGCTCGTGGCACAGGCTGTGTGCTTGGTGGGCCCGGAAAACCGGGCAATCATAGCCTATTCCAGGCGCTGCTTGAATACTGTATGCCCGATAAGCTAGCCCTCGGCCTGTCGCAGGCGCCACCAGGCGCCGTTTACCGTAACACCGGGCCGTGCTCGAATTATGTTTTGGGGCGAGAACGAGGGTGTGCTTCGACAAAGAGATTGGCTCAGGGCCTGGCCCTCACCGACTTGCCGATCAGTTCGACCGTGGCTGCAGGGACTTCGCCGACAACGGTGATTTGGTAGTCGTTAATCACATCGCCGAAAGCATGCACAGCACCCATGCTGCTTTGTCCCTTTATGGCAGTACCGTCGTCCTTATCGATCTTTTCGATAAAAATCGACACCGCCGCCAGGCCATCCGAGTACACCAGATGCTCGACCGGCTTGTCGCGCCTTGGATTCTTCCGCATCAGCTTATTGGAAAGCACGAAGCCGCTCGGGATTTGGCCCACCGACCAGCCTCTGAACGGCGCTACTGTGCTTTGCTCGATTTTTTTACCCCAGTACCAGTCCATATTATCCGTGGATAGGTCCGGCTCGAGCTCTTGCGGTTCGATGGTCACACCAATGTTAACTTGCGTGAACATAAACTGCTCAAGTGTGGTGCCCATCTGATCTAGTAATTCGGCCTTCAATAACAGGCCCGTCTCTTTGTCGGCCCACAGCCGGTAGCCATAACGGTAGCCATCTCGGGGCAAAACAACGACAATCTGTGTGTCGCGCCCGGTCACCCGCGCCGGCATGCGGCCGAGCTGCATCTCGTAGTGCTTTTGCAGTTGCTCCAGACGCTTGGGCAGGATAACGGGGAAGCTCTTGTCACGCGCAAGACGATGCTCCACGACCACAGACTTGCGATCGGGCAAATAACACATCACCTGCTGATCATCTCGAATGATCTCCCGCGCCGTACCGTTCAACGACACGAGCCTTTCCTTGACCGAGCCCTTATCGGCCCAGTGGATGATGCGCATCGCTTCCAGTTGCTGGCCCTGCTGAAATACGAACGTGCCATCGTAATTGAGCTCGCGGGTGGCACGGTTCATCTTCATCAGCCAGTCATAAGCCGTATCCGCGGTGCTGGCTGCCAGGCCGGTCCCCGGGCTGAGCAGCACGGTGGCGACCAGAATGGGCAACAGTGGGAAGCCGACATATCTCATGGACTGTTGTCGTAACTAACGAATCGCCCGTATGACATCACGCCATTCATGCCGGAGGTGGGCATGAACTCGTTGTGCTCAACAAGATAGATGTTCAGCTGCCTGGCCACTTCGGGTTGCCTGGTATCCCAGCGCAGGCCTACGCGCTGGATGTCGGCCTGCCAGAGGCGCGGCGATGTGGCCTGTTGCGGCGTCCCCGGCGGGTCGCTCGAGACAAACCACTGCACACCCAGTATCGTCACGGCGGCGACCGAGGCGGCCAGTGCCAGATTGCCGGCCCATCGCATAGCCGGCTTCCAGCGACGAACATCGCCCTGAAGTTCAGGGGCGGGAAGCTGGCCGATGCGCTCGGCGATGCGGGCGCCAAGGTCAGTAGAGCTCACCGGACCTAGGTCCTCGTTCAGGGCCGCGCGGATAATGTGATAGCGCTCCCACGTCCCGCGCAAATCACGATCGTGGGCTAGCGCCTTGAGCACGCGCGCGCGCTCGTGCTCACTGAGCTCGGCATCCATCAAGGCAGAGATATGTTCTGTCATTTCAGCATTAACCATGTGTCAACTAATTCAATTAATCAATATGTTAAGCTTCATTTCTGAAGTAATGGTTTCAGTTCCTTGTCGATCGCCTCGCGCGCTCGGAAAATACGAGAGCGCACCGTTCCAATCGGGCACTCCATAATCTGCGCAATGTCTTCATAGCTCAGCCCGTCGATATCGCGCAGCGTGATGGCCGCACGCAGATCCACGGGCAATGCTGATATGGCGCGATGCACGGTATGGGCGATTTCATCCGTCAGCAGGTTATGTTCCGGCGTTGCCATATCCCGGAGATTTTCTGCGCCCTCAAGTATCTCCACGGCTTCCATGTTGATATCGGTACTGGGCGGCCGACGTGCCCGGGACTCCAGGTAGTTTTTGGCCGTATTGACCGCAATGCGGTACAACCAAGTATAGAACGCACTGTCCCCGCGAAAGCCGGCAATGGCCCGGTAGGCCTTGATGAAGACCTCCTGGCTGACATCTTCCACTTCCGCCCGGTCATATACGTATCGCCCTACCAGCTTCGCCACCTTGTGCTGGTACTTCCGGACCAACAGGTCGAATGCCGGTTTCTCGCCCCGTTGAACCCGGTCAACTAAAGCTTGGTCGACACTGCGTTCGCCCACTAGAGAACTCCCATGTCCTGTTCTAGGCAACGCAGCGCGTCACCTCTAACTGACCGTTTCGAATAGATAAAGTTCGGCGGAGCGGATGAGGGGTCTGGGTGTTGGTCTATCGGTAGCCCCCCGGCCGTTTCCCTGGGAACCAGGCCCAATGGCGTCCCCAGGCGCGTGTGATAGCATAACGCAAAAATCGAGATCTCGTCTTCCCGCTCTGTCGGGACCCCATGGCAAACTCGGAACCCTCAGATGTTCTGATCGTGGGTGGCGGCATCGCCGGGCTAAGCCTGGCCCTGCAGCTCCCCGGCGACGCCCGGATTACGCTCATTGCCAAGGCCACGCGCAACGAGGGGGCCAGTCTCTACGCCCAGGGCGGTATCGCCACGGTACTGGACGAAGGCCGAGACTCGCTGGCCGCCCATATCGACGACACCCTCCGCGCCGGGGCTGGGCTGTGTCACCGCCAAGCGGTGGAACACGTAATTCGACGCGGTCCGGACGCGACGCGCTGGCTGATCGCGCAAGGGGTCCCGTTCAGTCGCGAAAACGGCCCCGATGGCGCTGCCCGGTACCACCTCACGCGCGAGGGCGGCCACAGCCACCGGCGCGTCTTCCACGCCGAGGATGCCACCGGCCGGGCCATTGTTGGCGCCCTGCAAAACCGTGTGCGCAGCCAATCGCACATTACGGTGCTGGAGGAGTGTATTGCCGTCGATTTGATCACACGAGCCAAGCTCGGACAGGGTGGGCCCGATCGCTGCCTGGGTCTGTACGTGCTCGACAAGACTACGGGCACGGTACGTACGCTCGCGGCCCGGCAGGTGGTGCTGGCTACCGGGGGAGCGGCCAAAGTTTATCTTTACACCAGCAACCCCGATACCAGCACCGGCGATGGCATTGCCATGGCCTGGCGCGCAGGCTGTCGTGTAGCAAATATGGAGTTCATCCAGTTTCACCCGACCTGCCTGTATCATCCGCAGGCCAAGTCCTTTCTGATCTCCGAAGCTGTGCGTGGTGAGGGCGGCGTGCTCCGGCTACCGAACGGCGAGCGCTTCATGCCACACCATGATCCGCGCGCAGAGCTCGCGCCGCGCGACATCGTTGCACGCGCCATCGATTTCGAGATGAAACGCGGGGGCCTCGATCATGTCGTGCTTGACATCAGCCACAAACCGAAGGCCTTTATCATTTCTCATTTTCCCAATATCTACGAACGTTGCCTGCAGTTCGGCTTCGACATAGCTCGCGAGCCGATACCCGTCGTGCCAGCCGCCCACTATACGTGCGGGGGGATCGTTACGGATCTTAACGCTCGGAGCGATCTCGACGGGCTGCATGCCATCGGCGAGTGCGCTTTTACCGGGCTGCATGGCGCCAATCGGTTGGCGAGCAATTCACTCTTGGAGTGCATGGTGTTTGCCCGCTCGGCCGCGCAAGACCTGTCCAACCAGCTCCAGCGTGCCGTAGCGACGCCGGCGACGTTACCGCCGTGGGACGAAAGCCGCGTCGGCGATCCCGACGAGCAGGTCGTAGTCTCGCACAACTGGGCTGAATTGCGTCGTTTTATGTGGGACTACGTAGGCATCGTGCGCACGACGAAGCGACTGCAACGCGCGCAACGGCGGATCGATCTGCTGCGCGAAGAGATCCGTGAGTATTACAGCCACTTCAGGGTGACAAATGACCTGCTGGAGCTGCGTAACCTGGTGCTGATCGCGGAGCTGATCGTGCGCTGCGCCCTAGCGCGCCATGAAAGCCGGGGGCTGCATTTTACGCGGGACTACCCGCAGGTGGATCCACACACTGCGGCACGCGACACTGTGCTTAATCCTCCCAGCTTTGAACAGTTAGACGCGCGCGCAAACGCCTGAATACGTCCCGTTCAACGGCATCCGCTGCGATCACCAGGCTCAAGGGCAGCCGGCTATGCGGGCAACCCAGTTGCACAACGACCAGCCACGGATGAACGAAACGCGCGCGTAGTCGGCAAGGCCCCCGATCCTGCATGTTCTTCCATCGCAGGGTCCAGTCACCATCGCTGTCCAGCTCCACGCTATGCACGGACCGCGCTGCCGTGCGCCGCGCATGCAATGTAAAGACCCGATGAAAACTCGCAGCCAGGGAGGCGAGCGCCAAGAGCTGAAACCAGACGGCGAGCGGAACCCACAGCACAATGCCCGCTGCCCCCGCGTGCACAACGAGTAAGGTCCACGCGAGGGATCTCGAGTTGTTTATATTAAAAATCAGGGTATTGTCGAATCTTTCTGACAATACACCTTAACTCCTCATCCGCGACCGGCTGAATGCCGTTGATGTACTCGAGCAAAACAAGGTCGGGCTCCGACAGCAACCGTTGGAATGCCACCCGCTCCGATGGCGCCAAGCTTATATAAGCACGATCGACAAACGCCTGCAGCATCACATCCAGCTCGAGTAAGCCGCGCCGGCAGCGCCAACGCAGGCGCCTTAGCTCCTCGGACTCGTTCACAAGCTTCGCTGTACCAGCATCTCCTTAATCTTGCCGATCGCACGCGTAGGATTGAGGTCCTTAGGGCAGACCTCCGTACAATTCATAATCGTGTGACACCGGAACAGGCGGTAGGGATCTTGTAGATCATCCAGTCGCTCGCCCGTCGCCTGATCGCGGCTGTCCGCCAGAAACCGCCACGCCTGCAGCAACGCAGCGGGCCCAAGAAATCGGTCCGGATTCCACCAGAACGAGGGGCACGACGTTGAACAACACGCACACAAGATACACTCGTAGAGCCCATCTAGTCGATCACGGTCCTCAGGTTTCTGCAATCGTTCAATTTCAGGCTCTGGATCATGATTGATCAGCCATGGCTTGATCGATCGATATTGGTTGTAAAACTGTGTCAGATCAACGACCAGATCGCGGATCACCGGCAATCCCGGCAACGGTCGCACCTCGATCGGTTGCTTCAAGTCCTTTAGCGGAAGAATGCATGCCAGGCCGTTACGTCCGTTGATGTTCATCGCATCGGAGCCACAGACACCCTCTTTGCAGGAACGGCGAAAGGTCAAGCTGTCATCCTTGGCCTTGAGCAGCATCAACGCATCGAGCAACATGACCGCACCACAATCATCCGCAAGTTCGAATGCTTGCACGTGCGGCCGCGCATCGGCTTCGGGATTGTATCGATAGATCAAGAATTTCATGGCCACGTTACACTGCCCTCTACTTCGTTTATCTCATCCCCTTGCACTCGGCTATCGGCGCTCACTACTCGTTACTCGCTATTAAAACTAATATACCCGTTCTTTAGGTGGAAATGGCTCGACGCTCAGCGGTTTCATGCGAACAGGCTTATAATCCAGTCTGTGCCCGTCTTGGAAGCACAGCGTGTGCTTGAGCCAGTTTTCATCATCCCGTGTGGGATAATCCAGGCGCGAATGCGCCCCCCGGCTTTCTTTGCGCGCTGCCGCCGATACCACCGTGGCGATCGACACATCCATCAGGTTTTCCAGCTCCAGTGCGTCAATGCGCGCAGTATTAAAGATCCGGCTATGGTCGTGAAGCACCGCATCTTTTAAACGTTGTTCCAGCTCCAGCACACGCTTCACGCCTTCATCCAGAACCTCTTGCGTACGGAACACGCCACAGTAATCCTCCATGGTCTTGCGCAGCGTCTCGCGAATCTCATCCACCGATTCCCCGTCCCCCTTGCACTCCCAGCGCGTAAGGCGTGCCATCGCCTGTTCCACGCTCGCCGCGGGCACCGGCCGCTGATAACGATTCTCGGCAAGATATTCCAGAATATGGTTTCCGGCGGCACGGCCGAAGACCACCAGGTCCAGCAGCGAGTTCCCGCCCAGGCGGTTTGCGCCGTGGACCGAAACGCATGCGCACTCACCCACGGCATACAGGCCCGGTACCGACTCCTCTGGACCTCGCGCTACTGGCACCACGACCTGGCCGTAGCGGTTGGTCGGGACCCCGCCCATGACGTAATGCGCCGTGGGGTAGACCGGTATCGGTTGCTCGATGGGGTCGGTGTGGGCGAATCGGATCGCCAGCTCGCGGATCCCGGGCAGGCGCTTTTTGATGATGTCAGCCCCCAAGTGATCCAGCTTTAGAAGCACGTGATCTTTATGCGGCCCACAGCCACGGCCCCCGCGCACTTCCGTCACAATCGAGCGACTGACGACATCACGACTAGCGAGGTCCTTTGCATGCGGTGCGTAGTGTTCCATGAAACGTTCGCCGTCGCTGTTGATCAGGTATCCGCCCTCGCCGCGCACGCCCTCAGAGATCAGCATTCCCATACCCGCGATCCCGGTCGGGTGGATCTGGTAGAACTCCATGTCCTGCAGCGGGATTCCGGCACGCAGTGCCATGGCCATACCGTCACCGGTGTTGATCAATGCGTTGCTCGTGGTGCGATACATACGGCCGTTCCCGCCGGTCGCGAGCATGGTCGTCTTCGCCTCGATCACGAGCGGCTCGCCGGTCTCGATTTCCAACACTAGCGCACCGACAGCGTAACCCTGGTCATCCATCAGCAGATCAACCGCAAAAAATTCATCAAAGAAGTACGTCTTTGCCCGTACGTTTTGCTGATAGAGCGAATGCAACATGGCGTGACCGGTGCGGTCGGCTGCGGGGCAGGTGCGTGCGGCTTGCTCACCGCCGAAGTTCAGGCTCTGCCCGCCGAATGGTCGCTGGTAAATGCGGCCATTTTCCAGGCGCGTAAACGGCACACCATAGTGCTCGAGTTCGATCACGACGTGAGACGCCGCCCGGCACATGTATTCGATGGCATCTTGATCGCCAAGGTAATCGCTTCCCTTGACGGTGTCATACATGTGCCAGTGCCAGTTATCTGGCAGCACGTTCCCAAGCGCGGCGTTGATCCCGCCCTGCGCCGCGACCGTGTGTGAGCGCGTGGGGAATACCTTGGAGACAACCGCCACGTGCGCCTCACCATGGGCCAACTGCAAGGCCGCTCTGAGCCCTGCGCCGCCCGCGCCAACCACCAGACAATCAAAGCGCCGTCGGGCAACGCTCATCAGCGTCCGCCCTGGATCAAGACGTCAGCCGCCCACACCGCGAGCAACAACAGACCCGTGGCGGTAAGCAGCGAGACGGCAAAACGCAGCCATCCCGGTTTCACGTAATCCATAAACACGCTGCGCATGCCGATCCAAGAGTGGATCAGCAGGCTCGTCACGAAAAGCGCCAACGAGATCCGTATGCCGCCCGCGGCAAACCACGATTTCCACGCGACGTAGTCGCTCACCGGCGCGGCAATAAAGCGGAACAGCAAATACAGCGCGAACGCGCCTATATACAGTGCGGTCACGCGCTGCAATAACCACTCGCCCAACCCGGAGCCGACGCTTCCTATGGGCCTCGGTATCATATGATCCAGACAGCCGCCAATAACACGGTGATAACGGAACCGACCCAGGTCAGCCAGGCGCTGCGACGCGCCGTCCCTTTCTCAACTCCGACGTCGAGGTCCAGAAGTAAATGCCGCACGCCCGAAAAGAAATGTTGCGCGAAGATCCAGGTCAGCAGGAGAACGGCGATGCGGCCGGATACGGATGAAAGAATGGTGGTGGCGCGATCGAATCCTGAAGCGTCTCGCAAAGACAGCTGCAGTAAGTAGATGCCAAACGGAAAAAGGACGGCTAGCACGACACCGGTGACGCGGTGGGCGATTGATACAACACCTCCAACGGGAAGGTGTATCTTGAACAGGTTCAGGTAGACAGGTCGTTTTTTGACTGTATCCATATCTTTAGTGTTGTTTGGTCTACCTCCGTATCCACAAGGATCTGGATAGCGAGCAGGCCGGAATTATACCGGAAGCACCGATATAGCGCATCCGGTTTCGCCTAAAGATGGAATTCGCTATCATTCGGACCCCCATATGTCGCTATGACGGCACGCGAATGCATGCGAACTGGAATGTCTTTCTGCGGAACGTCGGCGCTGTCGTAATGGACGGCAGGGTGCAACACTTTGGTGACCCGGATGCGGAACGCCAGGCCGCCACCAAGAGCACTGTACTCGCCGATCTGTCGAGTCGGTCATTAATTCGTGCGCGCGGCAATGACGTTAAAGATTTTCTGCAAGGCCAGCTTACGAATGACATCAGCCTGGTCGACGCGGCTCACAGCACAATCAGCGCATACTGTAATTCCAAAGGGCGTATGTTGGCCATCTTTCGTATTTTCATGCGTGAACAGAAATTTCTGCTGGAGCTTCCGCTGTCCATGCGTGACACGATTATGCAGCGATTGCGCTTGTACATCCTCCGTACGAACGTTACGTTAGATTCAGCAGACGACGAGCTGCAGCGCCTCGGTATCGCAGGCCCGCAGGCCGAAGCGATCTTGCACCAGGAACTGGGACACGCACCGGAACAAGACGACGACTCGTGCAGCATCGGCGATGATGTGACACTTATACGTGTACGGGGACACGAGCCTCGCTTCGAAGTGATTGCACCGGCACAGGTGGCTCAAGTGCTCTGGCGGCAATTCCGCGGTCGCGCAACCGCTGTTGGTGCACCGGTCTGGGCCTGGCTGGACATCAAGGCCGGCATCCCGAATGTCTTCCCAGAGACGTCAGAGGCGTTCGTGCCGCAAATGACCAATCTGGAGCTTGTGGGTGGCGTCAGTTTCAACAAAGGCTGTTATGTCGGTCAGGAAATCATCGCCCGCATGCAATTTCTCGGTAGACTCAAACAACGCATGTATCGCCTACATGCGATGGTGGACACGGTCCCTCAGCGCGGCGAGACCATCTATGCACCGGATCTTCCTGGCCAGTCGAGCGGCAACGTGGTCGACGCCCAACCCTCACCCGATGGCGGCTACGATATGCTGGCCGTCGTTCACATCAGCAGCGCAGAAGCCGGAGAGCTTTATCTGGGCCGTGAGCGTGGACCACGACTCACGGTACAAGCCCTGCCCTATCCGCTCACTCCCGCATAGTAACTCACTGGTGCATCTGCGCCCGGCGGCGCCGACAAGCGTTTGCGCCGCCCCGCACGCACAATAAGTGCTCATGCACGCGGTCCGGCTAACCCAAATATTTCACCGCAGAGCACGCAAAGGACGCAGAGAACGGAAGGTCGAACGGTTTTGGTCTGATCTCAAAGGGGCTACGGTGTCACACTGTGCCCCGGGGGCGGTTACCACGGGCGGTGTTTAAGGATTTGTCTTCTCTGCGATCCTTGTGCTCTCTGCGGTGAGTTCACGCAATTCCCGGGCTAGCGGCGATTGCGTACAGATCCTTCCACTACGTGGAAAAACGTTTCGCCCTTCTTCACCATACCGAGCTCGGCGCGCGCCCGTTCTTCTATCGCGTCGAGCCCGTGTTTAAGGTCCATGACCTCGGCCACAAGCGCCTTGTTCCGTTCCAGCAGCTGAGCGTTCTCGATCTTCTGCGCCTCCACCTGCTGACGCAAATGCCATACCGCAGGGATGCTCCCGCTGCCGAACCACAGCGGGTATTGCAGCGCCAGCAACAACGCTAACAGAATGTAGCGGATAATATTCATATCAATAATTGCATTCTAAGCTTAGCTCAAGGGCGCCAGCGCATCGCGACCGGGATAGGCCGCTGCGGATCCAAGCTCCTCTTCTATCCGCAGTAGCCGGTTGTACTTGGCCACCCGGTCGGAGCGCGACAGCGATCCGGTTTTGATTTGACCCACGCCGGTAGCCACCGCGATATCTGCAATAATCGTGTCTTCCGTTTCACCCGAGCGATGCGATATAACGGCTGTGTAACCGGCCTCCTTGGCCATGCGGATAGCGGCGAGCGTCTCGGTCAACGTGCCTATCTGATTGACCTTGATCAGAATGGAATTGGCAACCTCGTCGCGAATACCCGTTTCCAGAATACGCGTGTTGGTTACGAACACATCGTCACCGACCAGCTGCACGTCGCGGCCCAACGCCTGTGTCAGTACGGCCCAGCCAGGCCAGTCATTCTCACTCATCGCGTCTTCGATCGTGACGATCGGGTATTGCCTCACCCATCTTGAAAGGAGCTCGGTCATTTCCGCCGCGGTCAGGCTCAGACCCTCTGACGCCAACTCATAGCGTCCGTCCTTGAAGAACTCCGAGCTCGCGCAGTCGAGCCCCAGACAAATATCCTTACCGGCACGATAACCGGCCTTCTCGATGGCCTCAAGTATAATTACGACCGCCGCCTCGTTGGACGCGAGACTTGGTGCAAAACCGCCTTCGTCGCCAACGGCCGTACTAAGCTCCTTGCCGTGCAACACCGCTTTGAGCGCATGAAAAACCTCGGCACCGTAACGCAAGGCTTCGGAAAAGCTCGGCGCTCCTACCGGCAAGATCATAAACTCCTGCATGTCGATGTTGTTATCGGCATGCGCCCCGCCATTAACGACATTCATCATTGGCACCGGCATGCATAGCTGATCGTCCTTTCCGATATAACGATACAGTGGCTGGTCCATATCCGCGGCCGCAGCGCGGGCGACTGCGAGCGACACGCCAATAATCGCGTTGGCACCGAGACGTCGCTTGTTTTCGGTGCCATCCAGATCAATCATGACCTGGTCAATGGTTTCCTGCTGGCGTGCATTCTGCCCCAATAGCGCCCGGCAAATCTCGTCATTGACGTGCGCCACTGCTTTGCGCACCCCCTTACCACCGTAACGGCGAGGATCGCCGTCGCGCAACTCGATCGCCTCGCGTTCGCCGGTCGATGCACCTGATGGCACCGCGGCCCGTCCGAAGGCGCCGGATTCAAGCTCGATATCTACCTCTACGGTCGGATTACCGCGTGAGTCAAGAATTTCACGTGCATGCACGCCGACTATCTTGGACATGGTGATCTCGTTCTCATTTTTCCTTTACGGGCTTTCCCTAACCCGCTAATCAACAGGGACCGAAAGTCACCAGAACCTGCTCAGTTCCAGGCAGCGGCGATTTTTCCTGGGATATGGGACGGCATAGCGACGGTGCTATGCCCGATGACGCGATATCCACATGCGCGCGGCCACGGGCGATCCTGCCCGGTCGCAGATTCATACAATCTCACCTTACCGCAACTTGCTGGCGTACCAGTACCGCCCGATGCTCTCGCGCTGCCCGAATATACCCCGAAAACAGCGGATGTCCGTCACGCGGCGTAGATGTGAATTCCGGGTGAAACTGAACGCCAATGAACCACGGGTGCTGCGGCAGCTCAATAATTTCAACCAGCAGATCATCGAGTGAGGTTCCCGAGATTAGAAGCCCCGCGTCCTGCAGGCATTGGCGATAACGGTTGTTGAACTCGTAACGATGCCGATGCCGTTCAACGACCGTATCTTTGCCATACAACCCATGCACGCGCGAGCCCCGCAGCAGCCGGCATTCCTGCCCCCCCAGGCGCATGGTGCCGCCAAGATCACTGTCCTCGCTGCGCAGCTCCCTGTTGCCCTCGGCATCGACCCATTCGGTAACCAACGCGATCACCGGGTCCGGTGTGTTGGCATCAAACTCCGTGCTTTGCGCATGCTTGAGACCGGCGGCGTTGCGAGCAAACTCAATAACCGCTACCTGCATACCCAGGCAAATTCCGAGATACGGAATACTGTGCGTGCGTGCGTAGCGTACTGTATCGATCTTCCCCTCGATGCCTCGTTCGCCGAACCCACCTGGCACCAGGATCGCATCTACGCCCTCGAGCTCGCCAGTGCCCTGACTTTCGATCTGCTCTGAATCGACATAGCGGATGTTGACACGTGTACGCGCATGAATGCCGGCGTGCACCAAGGCTTCCGATAGTGACTTGTATGAATCTGTCAGGTTGACGTATTTGCCCACCATGGCAACCGTAACTTCTCCATCGGGATGTTCCAGGTCATAGATAACCTTGTCCCACTCGGACAGGTCTCCATCAGGGGCATCGAGATTCAGCTTACGCACGATGATGTCGTCCAGCCCCTGCTCGTGCAGCATGGCCGGAATCTTGTAAATATTGTTGACGTCAACCGCCGAGATGACTGCGTCCCGCGGCACGTTGGTAAACAAGGCGATCTTGCGTCGCTCCTCCTCTGGCAGGCGTCGCTCGGACCGGCACAGCAGCACGTCCGGCTGAATGCCGATGGAGCGCAGCTCTTTCACGGAGTGCTGTGTGGGCTTGGTCTTTATCTCGCCGGTTGCAGACATATAGGGCACCAATGTAAGGTGAATATAGGCTGCCTCATCGGGTGCAAGCTCGATACCCATTTGTCTGATACCTTCAAGAAACGGTAGCGACTCGATGTCCCCGACGGTTCCGCCGATTTCGACAATGGCCACATCGGCAGCGTCCGAGCCTTGCAATATGCAGTGCTTGATTTCATCGGTGATATGCGGAATTACCTGCACGGTCGCGCCGAGATAGTCACCGCGGCGTTCTTTGCGAATCACGCTTTCGTAAATGCGCCCGGTGGTGTAATTGTTGTTGCGGCTTGTCGTAGAGCGAACAAAACGTTCATAATGCCCCAGATCCAAATCCGTTTCGGCGCCATCATCCGTCACATACACCTCGCCGTGCTGGAATGGGCTCATCGTTCCAGGATCAACGTTGATGTAAGGGTCGAACTTGAGGAGGGTAATTTTCAGGCCGCGCGCTTCAAGCAACGCGCCGAGGGAGGCGGAGGCGATTCCCTTCCCTAGGGAAGATACCACCCCGCCAGTCACAAATACGAATTTGGTCATGGGCTCCCGTCCACCAAAGTGCCGACGGCGTCAGCACTGTAACTTGAACGGGAGCACAAAGTACCAGATGCCCGCGATTTACACAACCGGGACTCGCTAGACTCTGTTTTTTATGCGTTCCAGCACGATCTGTACTCCTGGCTCGCCGTCGCGGGCGGCGAATGGTGCGCACACCCAGCGATCGGCCACGGCAGCCAGCTCCGCGCCCACGAAGATCAAGGGCAAACGGCGGCGTTCCCAAGGGGGCACGCCTGCAGCTTGTAGAAGCTTCTTCAGTTTGTGGTGGTGCCGGCGCCCGGGCAACCGGCAGCGCTCGCCACCGCCTCGCCAGCGTACCGTCAGGGGGGCCCCGGCAATGCGCGCGCGCGACAAACCTTTACCGTCGCACGCCACGCTGCGCAAAACATAGCCGGTTCCGGGCAACTCCAATGGAACTGCGGGATCCCACGGTATCTTGAGCCGCGGATCCGGTGCCGCGAAAGACCACATGATGGACAGTGTTTCGCGGTATCGCCATACCTCGGTATCGCCCCAGGTCACCACCGCCGAGCGGGATCGAGTAGACACCTCGACGATTTGCATCAGCTGGCCCAATAAAAGTGTGGACGGGAGCGGATGTCCCTGTTGCCGGATCCAGTACCGCAGCACGTTACGCCTGCGTTCCACTGACAACTGTAACAGCCCGGTAACCGACAGCTCCACCCGCGCGCCCAGCTGCAAGGACTGCAGATCCACGCGCGCGAGCGCGTCCAGCAACATCGCGGTCTCGCCCGCGTGCCGGCTCGTCCGCGCGAGCGCCGCTCTGGCGTTGGGCCAACGCTGCTCGAGTACTGGTAGCACGCGATGACGGATAAAGTTCCGTGCACGGCGCAAATCACGGTTGCTGGTGTCGTCGACCCAGCCCAGGCCGTGCTCGGCCGCGTACACACTGAGCGCCGTGCGCGTAAAACCCAACAACGGCCGCATAAGCTTGCCGGCGCCAAAACTGGCCACCATCGGCATCGCGGACAGCCCGTGCACACCACTGCCGCGCAATAACTGCAATAGCACCGTCTCGGCCTGGTCGTCCAGATGATGCGCTGTTAGCAATGCGTCGTTCATGCCAATGTGGCGCGCAAGACATGCGTAGCGCAGGTGCCGGGCGGCGGCCTCCATACCCTCTGCGCGAGCGTCTGTGACTTTGATGTGTTCGATTTTACAGGGGATGCCGAGTGCGTCGCATACCTGCATACAATGTTCGGCCCAAGCGCGTGATTCAGGTTGCAAACCGTGGTCGACGTGTACGGCACTTACCGGCCACGAGGTAAGCTCGCGCAGCTCGTAAAGCGCGTACAACAAGACATGGGAATCTACACCGCCGCTGTAGGCCACCATCAGCGAGGTGCTAGCGCTAATATGCGCACTCAGGATTTGCCTGAGCGCCGGTGCGGAAAATGCAGCTTCAGCGTTCTTCAAATTCCCCGAACTGCATAAGACGCGCCGTGCGTTTGCTGACAAGGGTCTCGGGCGATGCGTCGCGAAGGTCATTGACCGCGGAGATCAAGGCATTGCCGAGGGTCTCGGCCATGGTGCCGACGTCGCGGTGCGCCCCTCCGAGGGGTTCGGGGATAACCTCGTCGATCAACCCCAACCGCTTGAGCCGGGTAGCTGTAATCCCCATCGCTTCCGCGGCTATGTCCGCCTTGTCCGCGCTCTTCCATAGGATTGACGCGCATCCTTCGGGCGAGATCACCGAGTAAATCGAGTACTGCAACATTAACAACCGGTCGCATACGCCGATGGCAAGTGCTCCGCCTGAACCGCCCTCGCCAATGACGACGCTGATAATCGGGGTCTTCAGCGCTGCCATCACGTAGAGATTACGCGCGATCGCTTCGCTTTGGCCGCGCTCCTCGGCGCCCACGCCGGGATAGGCTCCGGGCGTGTCGATTAACGTGATTATGGGCAGCGCGAATCGCTCGGCCATCTTCATCAGCCGCAGCGCCTTGCGGTATCCCTCTGGCCGCGGCATACCGAAGTTTCGCTCTACCTTCTGACGGGTATCACGGCCTTTCTGGTGACCGATAACAACCACCGAGCGTCCGTCCAGTCGCGCCAGCCCCCCGATAATGGCAGGATCATCGGCAAACAGACGGTCCCCATGAAGTTCCTCGAACTCCGAGAAAATTCTCTCTATATAATCCAGCGTGTAAGGACGCTGAGGGTGGCGCGCTAGCTGGGAAACCTGCCACGGTGTCAGCGATGCGAATACCGATTGCGTCAGCTTCCGGCTCTTCGCCTTCAGGCGCTTGATCTCATCGTTAATGTTGATGTCACTGTCCTTGCTCGCGTAGCGCAAGGCCTCGATCTTCGCTTCGAGCTCGGCAATGGATTGCTCAAAATCGAGGTAATTGTTCATCATCGTCACGCTAACCTCACCCTGTCAGTCGCCGCGCCGCTACCCTGCCGACCCGGCCTCGCATTAGTTCAAGGATAGACCACCTGCACGTTGTCCGCGCCCATCAATTGCGATAGCCGCTCGAGCACGCTACCGGTGGGGCTGATCTTCCAGTCCTCACCAAGTGCGATCTCCGCCTCGGCGGCGGGGCCATGATATTTCACGTAGACCGGGCAACTTCCATGGCTCACCGACTCGAGAATGGTCTTGAGCTGGTCAACGAATCCGTTACCAGCCATTTCGACATCGACATCGATGACCAGGCGCGCCGCCAATGCGACTCGCGCTTGCTCAAAATTATAGATCTTCTCAGCGCTCATCTTGAAACCGCCGGTGTACTCGTCGACGTTGACGAAGCCCTCGACGACCAGGAGATTGTCCTTTACCAGCAACTCGCGGTGGCGGGCGTAGAGCTCGGAGAAAACGGCCAACTCCAACCGCCCAGTGCGGTCATCAAGCGTGACGAACATCATGCGATCGCCGCGCCGCGTGCGCATCGTGCGCGCAGCCACCACCAGCCCTGCAACAATTACCGCACGGTCCTGTGTGGGCTTAAGCTCGGCAATCGACGCATCTGTCATCATCGCCAACTCGGAGACGAATCGCTCTATCGGGTGGCCGGTAAGGTAGAGACCCAGCGTTTCCTTTTCTCCTTGCAGGCGCTGTTCTTCGCTCCAATCAGCAACATGAACAAACTGCTCGGAACCGTCGTCGTGCGACGCCATCGCGAACAGGTCATCCTGACCAGTCTCCCTGTTCTTGTTATGCTGACCGGCGAGTTGCAGCGCACTACCCAATGTCGCCACCAACGTCGCACGATGCGGCCCCAGACGGTCGAGCGCACCGGCCCGAATCAGTGACTCCAGTACCCGCCTGTTGACCCGCCGCGGGTCAACGCGTTTGCACAAATCAAACAAGTTCTCGAAGCTGCCGCCGTCGCGCCGTGCTTCCAGGATCGCCTCGATGGCTGACTGCCCGAGCCCCTTGATGGCACCAAGACCATAAAGAATCGTCTTATCGTCCACCGGCACGAACTCATACTGACAGCGATCAATATCCGGGGGCTCGATGGTGAGCGCCATATCACGACACTCCGAGATCATGGTGACAACCTTATCCGTATTGTCCATGTCGCCGGAAAGCACCGCTGCCATAAACGCAGCGGGGTGATGCGCCTTGAGCCAGGCCGTCTGATAGGCTATCAAGGCATACGCCGCCGAGTGCGACCGGTTGAAACCGTAACCGGCAAACTTCTCGATCAAATCGAAGATGTGTGAAGCAAGCCTGGCGTTGACGCCACGCGCGACCGCACCACTGATGAAGCCTTCACGCAGGCTTGCCATCTCCGCTGGTTTCTTCTTGCCCATCGCCCGGCGCAGCAAATCGGCCTTACCGAGCGAGTAACCCGCGAGCAGCTGCGCAATCTGCATCACTTGCTCCTGGTACAGAATCACCCCATAGGTGGGCTTGAGAATGCGCTCGAGACTGGGGTGCGGGTACTCGATCCGGGCGCGACCATGCTTGCGGGCGATAAAGTCATCGACCATCCCGGATTGCAGCGGGCCCGGACGGAACAGCGCGACCAGTGCGACAATATCTTCAAAACTGTCAGGCTGCAGACGCTGGATCAACTCTTTCATGCCGCGTGATTCCAGCTGAAACAAAGCCGTGGTCTTGCAAGACTTCAGTAGTTGGAAGGTCTCGGAGTCGTCCAGCGGAATCTGTGCGATAACCAGCGGCGGTTCATTGTTGTGCTTTCTTTGCACATTGATTGTTTTGACGGCCTTGTCGATGGTGGTCAGATTTCGCAAGCCCAGAAAATCAAACTTGACCAGGCCCATGGTCTCCAGGTCGTCTTTGTCGAACTGCGTGACCAGCTGCTTGCCGTGCTGCTCGCAATAAAGCGGCATGTAATTCGTGAGCGCCGACGGCGCGATGACTACACCACCGGCGTGCTTGCTGGCATTTCGCGGCAATCCCTCCAGCGCACGGGCCGTGTCGAGCAGTGCGCGCACGTCCTCTTCTTGTTCGTAACGCTCACGCAGGATCGGCTCCTGATCGAGCGCCTTGTCCAAGGTCACTCCGATCTCGAACGGAATGAGCTTGGCAAGCGTGTCCACATATCCGTAGGGATGATCCATCACCCTGCCAACATCGCGCACCACCGCCCGTGCGGCCATGGTACCGAGCGTAATGATTTGCGAAACCTTATCCTGCCCGTAGCGCTGGGTTACATACTCGATGACTCGATCACGACCCTCGATGCAAAAGTCGATATCGAAGTCCGGCAAGGACACGCGTTCGGGATTCAAAAACCGCTCGAACAGCAGATCATGCTCGATAGGATCAAGATCGGTAATCGCCAAAGAATAGGCAACGAGCGAGCCGGATCCAGAGCCTCTGCCCGGGCCCACAGGCACGCCGTTTGTTTTCGCCCACTGAATAAAGTCGGCAACGATCAAAAAGTAGCCGGGGAAACCCATTTTCTTGATCACTTCAATCTCGTGCTGCAGGCGTTTCTCATACAACGCACGGCGCTCTTCCGTTAGCTCGCCGTGCTGCGCCAACCTTGCGTTCAGGCCGGCGCGAGCCTGTTGCTCGAGCAGCTCGTCGATGGTCATTCCTGCCGGCGCGGGATAGTCGGGCAAAAAATAACGGCCGAGCTCCAACTCCAGGTTGCAACGCTTCGCTATTTCGACAGTATTCTGGAGCGCTTCCGGGATGTCTTGAAATAACTCCGCCATCTCTTCCACGGAACGAAAATATTGGAGTTGCGTATAGCGATGCGGGCGACGGCTATCGGTCAGCACTCGCCCCTCCTGGATGCACACTCGCGCCTCGTGCGCCTCGAAGTCGGACGGCTGCAGAAAACATACGTAATTGGTTGCCACTACCGGCATGCCGACGCGTTGCGCGATCGCCACCGTCGCATGAACCGAGTCTTCCTGGTAGGGTTGACCCACACGCTGCACCATCAGGTAAAAACGCCCTGGAAACAGCGACCCGTACTCAAGCGCCAATCGCTCCGCCAATGCTTGATTGCCGGCGAGCAACGCCTGGCCAATTTCCCCCTCCTCCGCACCGGATAGCGCGATGAGGCCATCGCCATGGGTTTCCAGCCAATCACGGCGCATGCAAGGTTTGCCGCCGTGCTGTCCTTCCGTGTAGGCGCGTGTTAACAGACGACAAAGATTATGGTAACCGGTGAAGTGCTGGCACAGCATGATGAGCCGGTACGGCTTATGCGGGTCCGACGGATTCTCAATCCACGTGTCGGCGCCGACGATCGGCTTGACACCCGCCGCCACTGCCGTACGGTAAAATTTGACGAGCCCGAAGAGGTTAACGAGATCCGTCATCGCTACCGCCGGCATGCGCTTGGCGGCGGCCGTCCTGACCAGATCCTTGATCCTTACGATGCCATCGGCGAGGGAGTATTCGGTATGGACATGAAGATGGACGAAGGCCGTGCTCACGGGCGGTATTTCACATCAAATTCGGTCGCCGCGAAAGAGGTGGCGCTCGCCGACGGTTCGGCGCGCGCGCGTCCCGCCTGGGGTCGCCCTAAAAGGGGTACCGGCTCCGGGCACCGCGTCGCCCAGCGGCTGCGCCCGGCCCTTTATGAGTCTCATTGAATCAGCAGCTTACCGGGCCTTTTTTGGGTTCTTCATTAGGTATTTCCCGTACGCCCATATATAATTTGACTTTAGAGACGGCTATGGCCTATCCACTCGCGCATGCTGGGAAGCACGCCTTCGGGGCATGGACCGAAGGTCTCACGCGCGTACCCGGCCAACGGTGGTGGCCGACCGCGCTCAATGCGCTTGCAGTTATGGTGCTCGCTGCGAGCATGGCGCAGTGGACCTGGCAGCTCGTGCAACCGCCGTTGCCACGCATCATCGCCCACACCGCGGACATCAGCGCCAGCGCCAACTTCGATTTGCAGGGCTTGCTGGCGGCACAGCTGTTTGGCCAGGCAACGCCGGATAGTGCACCCAGCGCAACGCCGGTGGAACAGATCCCGGCGAGCGATCTCAACCTGGTCCTGGTCGGGCTCGTCGCCGCCGGGCCCGAGAGCCTTGCTCTGATTCGCGTCGACCCTGAACCCGAGACCCCGTTCGCCATCGGGGATGAGATTTCCCACGGTGTCACGCTGCGTGCGGTCTACCCCGACCGTGCCATCATCCAGCGCCGTGGCCGCACCGAGGCACTGCTGCTCGAGGACGTGGCCGCATCGCTCGGCGACACCACGCTCGCCAGTACGCCGGCCGCGCCCGCGCAGCCCGGTATTCGCGCTCAGGGCGGCAACTCCTTCGCTGTCGATCGCGAGTTTGTGCGGACCGAGCTGCGCAACCCCGACATCTTTCGCCAGGCGCTGATCGTTCCGAACGCAGGCGGGGGTTTTCTCGTGCGCCAGATTCAACCCGGCAGCGTGTATGCCAAGCTCGGTCTGCAGGTCGGTGACGTGATTCGCAAGGTAAACGGGCGGCGCATCAATTCTGCCAATGAGGCACTGCAGCTCTACCAGCAGCTCGGCGGCCTTGAGCAGGTCGGGGCGGTACAACTGGAGGTGATGCGGGCCGGGCGCATCGAACAACTGGAGTACTCGATCCAATAACATGCCCAGACGCACGCTGATTCTAACCGTGGGATTCGTACTAGGGCTTGCCGGCTACCACATCCCGGAGCCGGCGGCGCAGCAAGCCCCGCTCGGCCCTGGTGTCGCCCCCGCGCCCGCGGCCCAGCCGCCCGCCAGCCGGCCCGGCCGCAACGGCCGCCTGCGCAAAGGCCAGGTGCTGTTCAACTTCCAGCGTGCCGATATCGAGGCCGTGGTCAAGACGGTGTCGCAGATGACCGGCCGTAACTTTATTCTCGACCCGCGGGTCAAAGGCAAGATCACCATCATCTCGGCCACCCCCGTCACCAAGGCCGCGGCCTACCAGGTATTTCTGTCCGCACTCAAGGCCCAGGGCTTTACCGCTGTCACCGGGCCAGCGGGTGTGGTCAAGATCGTGCCGGTGGCCGAAGGTAAGCAGAATGCGCGTGTGAGCACTGCATTCCGGCCGCGCGGCGGCGCGCAAATGGCAACCCACGTGATCATCGTCCAGCACGGGCTCGCCACCCAGATGGTGCCGTTGCTGCGCCCGCTGATGGCGCCGACCAGCCAGCTGTCCGCCTATGCCCCGGCCAACGCCTTGATCATCACCGACTACGCCAACAACATTCGCCGCCTGCTCAGCATTATCGAAGACATCGATCAACCCATCAGCTCCGAGGTCACGGTGATTCCGTTGGAACATGCCTCCGCGCTCGACATTGCGGACCTGATCAGCCGACTATCCACCGGCGCGGTTCGCCCCGCCCGGCGTGCGGGCGCCCAGCAAGCAGCCCAGGCGGCGCTCGGTGGGCAGCGTATCAGTATCGTGCCGGATCTACGCACCAACAGTTTGCTGGTGCGCACCGACAACCCGGGCCGGCTGATGCAGCTGCGCTCGCTGATCAGAAAGCTCGACGTACCGGCCAAGGCCGGCGGCCGGACGCGCGTCGTCTACCTCAAGAATGCCGATGCCACCCAGCTGGCGGAGGTGCTGCGCGGGCTTCTTGGTGGCGTGGCGGGCCTCACCACACCCACGGGTAGGACACCGGCCCAGGCAAGAGCAACGGCCGCGCGCGCCACGTCGGCGGCGGCGCTGATCCAGGCGGACGATGGTACCAACTCGTTGATCATTCAGGCCCCCGATGCAATCTACAACAATCTGCGCGGGGTGATCGAAAAGCTCGATATCCGCCGCGCACAGGTGTTCGTGGAGACGCTGATCGCCGCGATCGCCAGCGACAAGATGCGCGAGCTCGGGATTCAATGGGCCGGCGTCACCGGGGCCGGCAGTGGTGCGATTGGCGGACTGCAAAACTTCCCGCAGAGCGGTGCCGGTATCGTAAGCACCGTCATCGATCCGGTGGGCACCCTGACGAACGCCGCCGGCCTGACACTGGCGTTTCTGGGCCGTGAGACCACCCTCCCCGACGGCACCAAGGTGCGAAGCCTCGGCGCACTCGCCCGCGCGCTCGACCAGAAAGGTTACGCCACCATCTTGTCCACGCCCAATATCCTCACGCTGGACAATGCCGAGGCCAAGATCACGGTAGCGCAGAATGTACCGTTCATCACCGGTAGCTTCGCCCAGGCCACCGGCGCCGACGGCACCGTCAACCCGTTCCAGACCATCGAGCGCCAGGACGTCGGCATCGTACTCAAGGTCAAGCCACAGATCTCCGAGGGTAACGCGGTGAAGCTGGAGATCTTCCAGGAGGTCTCCAATGTCGATGAGACCCCCGTTACCGGCGCGTCCGATATTACTACGGAGAAACGCACACTGGAGACCACGGTACTGGTCGACAACGGCGAAACTGTGGTGCTGGGCGGTCTGATCGACGAGCAGTACATGCAGGACGAGCAGGCCGTCACCGGTCTGGGCAGTATTCCGGTGATCGGTGCGCTCTTTCGCAACAGAAAGAAGCAGCGTCAGAAACGGAACTTGATGATTTTCATGCGCCCCAACATCATACGGCACGTGGGCGATACCCACGGCATCACGGCTGATCGCTATGCGCGCATGCTCGACGAGAAGCGCACCGTCGACTCGTCGGCCTCCCCCGTGTTGAACCGCTTTACGGCGGGGGCGCTGATGCCCTATCCTGCGTCGCCCGGGGACTACGAAGACCGTACGTCGGCGGCGGAAACAAGTAACTCGCTTTTGGGGCCCCCGGACATCGAGAGCGACGCACCCGACCCGACGACACCCGATAACTAGGAAAATGCTGAAAAAGCCCTTACCTGCACTTTTCCAACTCGAAAAGCAAAAAGCGCGGTTGTTGCTGTTGCGTTCTCGGTGCCGGAGGTGCTCTGTCCCTTTCACGCACTGCAGAGTGCTGAAAAAAACCGGTTTTTCAGCACTCTGTTAGACCCGGATTGCCTTGCCGATGCACGCCGCACCCGATCCCCAGGCGCTCGATCCGCAGTGCACGCAACGCCTGCCTTATCACTTCGCCAAGCGCCATGGCGTAATCAGCGCACGCGAGTTAGATAGCGGAATCGAGGTGTGGGCCCGCCCGGGAGTACCCACCGCCGTGCTTGCCGAGCTGCAACGCGCGCTCGGACAAGCGGTCCACTTGCGCGAGTTGAGCCCGGAGGCGTTTGACGCGGCCTTGAGCCACGCCTACGAGCGCGGTATGAGCCAAGCCATGCAGATCGTCGGAGATCTGGACGCAGACCAGGACCTCGCCGAGCTTGCGCAGAACCTGCCCCAGGTCGCGGATCTGCTGGAGAGCGAAGACGATGCGCCGATCGTGCGGCTCATCAACGCGCTGCTGACCCAAGCCGTCCGAGACGGCGCGTCCGATATCCACATCGAGCCGTTCGAGACGCGATCGGTGGCGCGCCTGCGCATTGACGGCGTGCTCAGAGACGTCCTGGAGCCCCAGCAAGCCCTGCACCAGGTCATTATCTCGCGCATCAAGATCATGGCGCGCCTTGACATCGCCGAGAAACGTCTTCCGCAGGACGGCCGTATTACGCTGCGTGTCGCCGGCCGCCCTGTGGACGTGCGCGTCTCGACGCTACCCACAGCGCACGGGGAAAGGGTGGTCATGCGGTTGTTGGACAAGCAGGCCGGTCGGCTGGATCTCACGGGGCTGGGCATGGCGGACGAGACACTTGCCAATCTGGATTATCTCATCCACCAGCCGCATGGAGTCATTCTCGTCACCGGCCCGACCGGCTCTGGCAAGACCACCACGCTCTACGCCGCGCTCTCCCGACTGGACACGAACCAGAACAACATCATGACGGTCGAAGACCCGATCGAGTACGATCTGGACGGCGTGGGACAGACCCAGATCAACAGCAAGATCGAGCTGAGCTTCGCACGCGCGCTGCGCGCCATCCTGCGCCAGGATCCGGATATCATCATGATTGGCGAGATCCGCGACCTGGAAACCGCGCAGATCGCCGTCCAGGCCAGCCTTACCGGTCATCTCGTGCTTGCGACGTTGCACACCAACGACGCCGTCGGTGCCGTCACGCGCCTGGTCGACATGGGCGTGGAACCTTTTCTGGTAGCCTCGAGCCTGCTCGGCGTGCTGGCGCAACGTCTGGTACGCAAGCTCTGCCCTGAGTGCCGCCACAGCCACGCCCCCGACACGGCCGAGTGCCGGCTGCTTCGCCTCGAGGAAGCCGAGGCCGAGGACTTGCAGATCTTCAATCCGGTCGGCTGCGCCGCTTGCAGCCATAGCGGCTATCAGGGACGCACAGGCGTGTTCGAGCTCATGTGGATGGACAACAAGCTACGCGGTCTGATTCACGACGGCGCCGGCGAAGAACAGCTGCGCGAGCACGGGCAAGCACTGGGAATGCGCAGCATTCGTGACGATGGGCTGCGCTGGGTGCGCGCCGGCGCCACTAGCCTGGAAGAAGTATTGCGGGTGGCGCGCGAATAAGCCATGGGGGCCTACGAATACCAGGCATTGGACCTGCGCGGTCGCACGGTCAAAGGCGTCATCGAAGGCGATGCCGAACGCCAGGTGCGATCGGCGCTGCGGGATAAAGGCCTCACCCCGCTGCGCGTGGACGCCATCGGCGCGGAACGCGTTGCGCCCACCGGCGGGCGGTTGCGATTGCGGCGCAAGATCTCCAGCACCGAGCTCGCGTTGATCACACGCCAGTTCGCCACGCTGATCCATGCGGGACTCACCATCGAGGAGTGTCTGGATGCCTTGATCGAGCAGACCGAGTCTGCGCGTACGCGCAAGATGCTGGCGGGGGTGCGTGGAAGCGTGCTGGAAGGTCAGTCGCTGGCACGCAGCCTGGACGCCTTTCCGCAGGCCTTTCCCGATATCTATCGACACATGGTCGATGCCGGCGAACAGAGCGGCCGGCTCGATGAGGTGCTGGAGCGTCTGGCCGATTACACCGAGGACCGCCAGGCGTTGCGACAAAAAGTCATACTCGCGTTCGTCTACCCGGGCCTCGTGACGCTGGTAGCAGTGGCGATTGTGGGATTCCTGCTGGTCAATGTGGTGCCCCAGGTAACCCGTGTATTCGAGAACACAGGCCAGACCTTGCCTGCTATTACCCGCGCGCTGATTGCGACCAGCGACTTTGTACGGGCCGGCGGTATATGGTGGCTGATCGGGTTCGCCGGCTTTTTTTTGGCCGCGCGTCTGGCCCTGCGTAACGTGCGCTTGCGCGAGCGCTGGCACCGCCTGCTGCTACGGCTACCATTGGTAGGTCGCGTGTTGCGCGGGATCAATGCCGCGCGCTTCGCCAACACCCTCGGTATATTGACCGCCAGCGGCATCCCGCTGCTGCAGGCGATGCACTCGGCAGTGCTGGTGGTCACGATTCTGCCCATGCGCGCCGCCGTCGATGATGCCTTGCGCCAGGTGCGCGAGGGCAGCGGGCTGGCACGCGCCTTGGGCAAAGCGAAGCTGTTTCCACCCTTGGTAATTCATCTTATCGGCAGCGGCGAGGCCAGCGGCAAACTGGACATGATGCTCACGCGCGCAGCCGAGGCACAAACGCGCGAGCTGAAAAACTGGGTCAAGGCATTAACCGCGTTGCTCGAACCTGTCATGATCCTGGTGGTGGGGGCCATCGTGGGCGGCATTGTCATCGCGATGCTGCTCCCTATTTTCGAAATGAATCAACTGATCAGATGAGACACCTATGCTTCGCTATACAACACGAATGAGGGCGCAGCGCGCACGAATGCAGGCCGGATTCACATTGATCGAGATCCTGGTGGTGGTCGTGATACTGGGCATACTGGCCGCGCTCGTGGTTCCCCGGATCATGCAGCGCCCGGACGAGGCACGCATAATCGCCGCCAAGAACGACATTCGCGCCATCAATAGCGCCCTCAAGCTCTATCGGCTGGACAACGGCGTCTACCCCAGTACGGACCAGGGCTTGCTCGCACTGGTGCAGAAACCCGAAGCCGGAAATATCCCGCGCAACTGGAAATCCGGAGGTTACCTCGACCGTCTGCCCAAGGATCCATGGGGCATGCAGTATCAATACCTCAATCCGGGCATCCATGGTGAGATCGATGTATTCAGTCTGGGTGCCGACAACGCGCCCGGCGGTGATGGTATCAATGCCGACCTCGGCTCTTGGGATTAAGGCTATGATTAATGAGTAGATTTGATTTGCCGTGCTGCGACACGTCCCACTGCAGCTGCCGCCCGCCGGCGCCGGCATTATGACTTCGATGGTTTTGAGAAAATCTTATCCGTACTCGATGATCGACGGGCTCAAAGCGCCCTACGCCGGCGCACGGAACAACGCCTCCAGCACAGATTTACGCTGTACACGCTGGCAACGCTCCCGCGGATTTACCTTGATCGAGCTGGTGGTCGTGATGCTGCTGCTCGCGATCATGGCAGGCATGATCGTGGTAAACATCAACCCCAGCGACCCCGCCGATGTGCGCCAGGAAGCCGAACGCCTCGCGCTGTTGATTCAGGCAGCGCAACAGGAAGCGGTCCTGCAAGGTCAAGTCTATGCCATTACGCTTGAGCTCCGCGGCTATCATTTCCTGCGCCTGGATCAGAAAGGGGCGCTTGCGCGCGTCTCCCAGGACGAGGTTTTGCGTGCGCGCGAGCTGCCGGGGGACATGCGCATCAGCGCGGTCGAGGTTGACGGCAAGCTGCAGGGAAAAACCCCCGGCATCGTGTTGCTACCCAGCGGCCAGCTGCCTGCGTTCACTATAACACTGCGCAAGGGAACATCGCGTTGGCATGTAACGGGGTCAACTGCTGGAGGAATCAAGCCGACTGACCCGCTCGAGGCTCATGCAGCATCGTAGAGACAACGCAGGCTTCCTGTTGATAGAGGTGCTGGTGGCACTGGCAATACTGTCCATCGCGCTCGCCGCTGTCAGCTACGCCATTAGCCAGTCGATCGACACTACTGCCGCCCTGCGCGATCGCGCCATCGCCATGTGGGTTGCGCAGGATCGCATCGCGCTCCACCGCATGCGCCGCGAGTGGCCGGCCACCAAGACCACCAGCGGTACGCGCGAG
Organism: Acidiferrobacterales bacterium; assembly: GCA_046758085.1. GTDB lineage: Bacteria > Pseudomonadota > Gammaproteobacteria > Acidiferrobacterales > SPGG2 > VRUB01. The sequence goes on along the minus strand of JBHHZP010000004.1, from coordinate 23,421 downwards.
CTGGCCGGGCGTACCTGGAACTGGGAGGAAAAGATCGCGACCACACCCGTCGCTCAGCTGCGGCGTATCGAGGTCGAGGTCCTCAGCGACGATAAGTCCGACGTGTTGGCCCGTCTTGTCGGGTTCGTGCGCGATCAACGTGCAAGCCCATGAACATCAAGTATTCATACCATCAACGCGGATTGACGCTGGTGGAGCTGTTGGTCGCCGTCGGCCTGTTCGCGCTGTTTTCGGTCATGGCTTATGGCGCGCTCGATCAGGTACTGTCCAGCCGCGATCGGGTCGAGGCCGAACGCGCGTTTTGGCGCGAGCTGTCGCTGGCATTCTTGCGCATGGACGAGGACCTTTCACAGGCGCGCGCGCGCCCGGTGCGCGACGTGGACGGCCGACGGCTTCCTTCATTGCGCGGTCAACCGACAGACACGCGGGCCCTGGCCGAGCCGAGCCTCGAGTTTACCCGCAGTGGCCTATTGGTCTTCGGCGACGCCGGCGGCAGCGATTTGCAGCGGGTCGCGTACCGCCTGGACGATGATGTGCTGCTGCGCCTCACCTGGCCTGTACTTGACCGTGCACCACAAACGAAAGCCGTAGAATCGGTACTGATCCAAGATGTGGAAGAGTTTCGTGTGCGCTTTTACGGTGCGGACGGTAACTGGCACGAAGAGTGGCCGCGACAAGGCATTAAGGAGGAGCTCCCGCGTGCGGTCGAGGTCACGCTTGAAATTGACGGACGCAGCGTATTCACCCGGTTTTTCCTGGTCGATGATTAGGCGCTCGCCTTCAAACCGTATGCACACCCCCTGGTCCCGGACTCAGACGGGCGTGGCCATGGTGACCGCGTTGCTGATTGTGGCGATTGCCACAAGTGCCGCCGCCTTTATCAGCCTGGGGCAACAAGTATGGTTACGCCAGGCACAGAATCTGTTCGATGGCGCCCAGGCCGAGGCCGTACGCAGCGGCGCCCTCGACTGGGCAGCCATCATTCTCGCCGAAGACGCCAAGGACAACACCACCGATGATCTCACCCAACCATGGGCGCAGCCGCTGCCGCCATTGCCGGCTGAAGGCGGTCTCGTGACCGGACGCATAATCGACGCCCAGGGCCGCTTTAACCTGAACAATGTGGTGCGCAACGGCAACCCGAGCACTGAAGACATCGCCGTGCTCCAGCGGTTGCTCGACGCCCAGAACCTGCCACGAGAGCTCGCTGAGACGCTCGTGGATTGGCTGGACGCGGACAGCAAGACACGGCCCACCGGCGCCGAGGACATCGATTATCTAAGCACGGAACAACCTTACCGTGCGGCTAATCAGCGCTTGCAAACCGTGCAGGAGTTGCGCTTGGTCAAAGGATTTGACGCTAAGGCCGTAGATTTGCTGCGACCGTTTGTCACAGCGCTGCCGCAGGCCACTGCCATCAACATTAACACTGCAGAGCCCACGGTGTTTACCGCGATGTTTGCCGATCTGGCTCTTTCGGAGGCCGAGGACCTGCTGGCGCAACGTAAAGAGAATCCATTCAAGGACACCAGCGAGCTCAAGGGGCGCCTGCCGGCAGATGTGGCTCCGCCGAAAGTCCCGTATGACGTCAAGAGCGCCTACTTCGAGGTCACGATCGACACCTTGTTCGGGCGATTGCAGCGCCGCACGCAGGCTCTGCTGCGCCGGCCCGCCAAGGGGTCCGTGCAGGTGTTGTGGCAGCAACAGCAACTTCTGATTACCGCTTCCGATGACGACGACACCGGCTGAGAGTGTGACCAGCCCCGCGACCGCGCCCGTTGCCCGCCAGGCTCGGCTCGGGGGACCCGAGCGCCTGATGGGCCACGCACTCGACGTTTTCCTGCCCGACAGCTGGCCCGAAAGCGGCGCTACCGTTCATTGGTGCGGGCGCCGTGGCGGCAGCACTGCCAGCGGACAGAGCAGCGATCTTGCAGAGCTACGGACAAGCTGGAAGGCCGCGCACGTGACGGTCTGGACTCCGCCTGGCGACACCCTGCTCACGCATGTCTCGTTACCCACACGCAGCTGGAGCAAGATTCAACAAGCGCTCCCCTACGCGCTCGAAGACCAGCTGCTGGGTGATCCGGAGAAATTGCATTTCGCTTATCATCGGCAGCGCGATGGCACCCTGGCGGTCGCAGTCACGGCGCGCGAGCGTCTACAGGTGTGGCTCGAGGCCTTGCGCGATAGTGGCCTGGTACCTTCGCGCCTGTGTCCTGCGACGCTCGCGTTACCGCTGGATGCCGGTGACTGGTCGTTGCTGTTCACTGACCATCGACTGTGGGTGCGCACCGGTCTGTTTGCCGGGTTTGTGTGCCCGGTCGCGCTCGAAACGGCCCCGCCATTGCTGTCGACAGCGGTAACGGAGGCACGCTCTAAGCATACCGCTCCCGCTCGCCTCACCGTGTTCGATCCACCAGCGGCTTTCCAAGCAGACGCCTGGCGCGCTTCGCTGGGTAGCGAGATCGAGACCTCGCAACGCAGCTTCTGGCAAACTGGGGCCAGCACGCCTCCCCCGTTGAATCTGCTCCAGGGCGAATTTGCGCCCAGCGGCAAGCTACGCGATTCATTGCGACCACTACGCCTTGGCGCTTCCGTCCTCACAGTCTGGTTCCTGGGTGCGATCGGGTTCAGTCTCTGGGAGTGGTGGCAACTCAACGAGCAACACCGGTCAAATCGGCAAGCTATGGTTCAACTGTTCCAGAAAACCTTCCCTGAAGCCAAGGTCGTGCTTGATCCCGCACGGCAGATGGAACGCAACCTGCAGTCACTGCAGCATCAAAGTGGAGACGCCGGTAGCGGCGGTTTGCTCGCGCTGCTCGCACAGGCCGCACCGGTGCTGCGCGCTCACCCCAATGTAACATTGCAGACAGTCAAGTACGCGGATGCCAAGCTGACGCTCGATCTACGATTGCCGGATTTCGAAACGCTGGAGGTGATCAAGAACACGTTGAGCGAGACTCGCCGCGTACGTGTTGAGGTGCTGGCCGCCAATAGCCGCGCCTCCGGAGTTGAAGGCCGCCTGCGGGTTCAAGCGAGTGCCGCAGGCCAGCCCGAGGGATCATAGTGGAAGCGCCGTTGTTTGAACGCATACTATCACTGTGGCGCACACTGGAACCGCGCGAGCGCCTGGTGATCACCGCCGGCAGCATCATCGCGCTGGTCATGCTTTTTTATACATTCTTGTGGATGCCGGTGCAGCGCGATTTGACCCGGCTGCGCGTCGATGTTCCCAAGACACAAACGCAGCTCGCGCGGATGCAGTTGCAGGCCCGCCAGGTCACGCGACTGCAAGCCGGGACCACCACGGCTACGCCGAGCGGCAATCTGCTGTCGACGCTTGAACGATCCGCGCTGGATCGGGGTCTTCGGCGCAACATCACGCGCATGGAGCCGGATGGATCCGCTGGCGTGCGCCTAGCGCTTGATGGTGTGGGCTTCAACACCTTGCTTCGCTGGCTTACCGATTTGCAACAACGTTCTGGCGTGCGTGTTGAGAGCGCTACCATCACCGCGCAATCGAGTCCCGGGATTGTGGATGCGCGTCTGCTGCTGCGCAGGCCGGGGGCATGAAGAAGCGCTGGCTCGCTTATCTCGCCTGGGGCATCGTTGGCTACCTCGTGTTTCTCGTAGCCACGGTGCCGGCAGGCTGGCTCGCTTGGGGTGTGGGTCACTTCAGCCGCGGGGTCGTTAGCATCGAACGCGGCCAAGGCAGTCTGTGGCATGGTACCGGCCATCTTATCGTCTACCATCCGCAAGCAACCCCACGGGACCTCGGGCAGGCCGAATGGCGCGTGTACCTGTGGTCTATGCTGCTCGCGCGCCTGCGCGTCTCGCTTAATGCGGTCGGCCCACAAAGCACATTCTCAGCTACGGTCACGCTGAGCCCACGCCAGGCGGTGCTGATAAACTCACGCTTGTCCGCATCCGCCCGCTTTGCAAGCGCCTTTTACGCAGCTGCCAGTCTAATGGCGCCAACTGGCCAGCTACGCGCCAACACCGAAGAGTTCAGGCTCGACCGTGAAGGTCTGCATGGAGCCGCGCAGCTTTTCTGGGACCGCGCCGGCAGTGACCTGTCGAGCGTCAACCCGCTCGGTGACTATCGCCTCGACGTGAACGGCAAGGGTGCAAACGTCGTGTTCAAGCTGGCCACCGTGCGCGGGACGCTCGAGGTCACGGGCCAGGGTCGGTGGCAACCGCTGCAAGACGGTATGCTACAAATAAGCGGCTACGCGCGTGCGCGGGCCCAACAAAAAGAACTCCAGCCCTTGCTCCAGCTCCTCGGTGCAGAGCAGGGCGGGCGGCGCTCGTTTCAACTCAGGTTGCAGCTGCCTGTGCGCAACTTTCTGCTGCTTTGGCCTTGATATTCCATCACGGAGGACGCCAATCGATTTGATTTCGAACCGTTTTGTCCCTACCGGCGAAAAGATTTTCCATATTTATCTATTTATAATTAATGGCTTACAGTGGATATCGAAACTAACTTCTCTCATCGGCTCCATTAGCCCGCCCCGTCACGTAGCCCGTTTGAGCTCTGACTGCACTCCAGCAAGCGGCGTACCGGGCCAAAGGTCCGGCGGTGCACCGGACTCACACCGAATATCGCCAGCGCCAATAAGTGGGTCGCCGTAGGATAACCCTTATGTCTCGAAAATCCGTAGCCGGGAAACGCCTTGTCAAGCGAAAACATCTCCGCATCCCGCGCCACCTTTGCAAGTATCGACGCGGCCTGCACCGCCGGGATAGTGGCATCGCCCTTGACCACCGTTTTAACCCGGCACGCCAGCGGCGGCGCACGGTTCCCGTCTATCAACGCCAAGTCAGGTACGATGTCCAGCGTCTCGACCGCGCGCCGCATGGCGAGCAAGCTGGCTTGCAAGATGTTCAGCCGGTCGATGTCGGCAACCTCCGCACGCCCGACGGCCCAGCATAAGGCCCGCTGCTTGATCACTTGTGCCAGCACCTGCCGCCGTGCGGGCGTGAGCACCTTGGAGTCCGCAAGACCCGCTATCGATCGCTTCGTATCGAGGACCACGGCCGCTGCTACCACGGGGCCCGCCAACGGGCCGCGCCCCGCCTCATCCACACCAGCGACTAACACGCCCCAGCCCCCAAATCGCCCATGGTTTTTGTTGCGCGGCTGTGCACCGAGGTCACACGAGATCGTCAGCCGCGCGAATAATATTTGGCGGCATTCCCCGCGACCGCAAGCGCGGTTTTAACCGCCTGTCATGCGCGCTCTGCCTGCGAGCGTAGCACACCAAGCACGGCATCGGCCGCTTTTTCATTAGCATTTCTGCGTAGTTGCCTGTGGATACCGCGCAAGGTCTCCACTACCGATTGCGATTTCTCGGGATTACGCAAGTAGTACTCCGCCTTTTTCCCCAGCTTCTCGGGTACGGCATCTCTTTGTATCAGTTCCGGCACAATCTCGCAGCCGGCAAGGTTATTGGGCAATGAGTAGAGCTTGATTCGGACGAACCGTCTTAACAACCAATAAGTGAGAAAGGAAAGCTTGTAGGTGACCACCATAACCCGCTCCAGCAGCGCGGCCTCGAGCGTCGCTGTGCCCGATGCCAGTAACACAATGTCCGCTGCAGCCATGGCATCGCGCGAATGATCGTCGAGTAACGTGATGAGAAGCCCTTCTGAGTCGTTTCGCCTGATTGCTTGTTCAAAGATCTCGCGCGTCTCGCGGCTTGCGAACGGTGCCACGAAGTGCAGTCCGCTGTTGCGCCCGTTCAGCCACATGGCGGTTCTTACAAACAGATCCGCGTGCCGCACGAGCTCGCTTTTGCGGCTTCCTGGTAACAGCGCCACGATGGTCTTATCGACCGGCAGCTCCAGCAGTTTTCGGTATTTTTTCCGATCCACCTCCTCCTCTATTTCATCTGCCAGTGGATGGCCGACGTAGGTCACCGGTAGATTATGTTCTTCATAATAGCGCGCTTCAAACGGGAACAAAGTCAGCATGTGGTCCACGGCTTTCTTGATCTTGTGGATGCGATAACCACGCCATGCCCATACCGTTGGACTGACGTAATGTACCGTGGCGATACCCGCGGCCTTCAAGCGCTTTTCCAGGCCCAGATTAAAATCAGGAACATCGATTCCGATAAACAGATCGGGCGGGTCACTGAGAAAATGCCTGATGAGATCGTTACGCATCCAGCGAATCTGGGGGAACTTGCCGAAGGCCTCCATCAGTCCAATAATTGATAACCATTCCATGGGAAACATGCCCTTGCACCCTTCCGCTTCCATGTGATCGCCGCATACTCCCTCAAAGCGCACGCCCGGGATCCGTTTCTTCAACGCCCTCATCAGTCCCGCCCCGAGCAGGTCGCCGGACACCTCACCGGCGACTACGCCGATTCTCACTGGTGATCCCCTGGCCACCACGCTAGCGAATAATCCCGCGTTCAGACGACTTGATGAACGAGACAAGATTGTCAACCTCCGGTTGGCCGACGGCCTGTGTCTCGAGCATCACTACGGCCTCACTGAGCTTTAAGCCGGACTTGTAAATTACCTTGTAGGCGTCACGCAGGGCCTTTATTGCCTCCGTTGAGAACTGTCTGCGCTTCAGCCCACGGACATTTATCCCGTAGGGTATGGCCGTATTCCCGTAGGACAGGATGTAAGGCGGGATATCCTTGAAAGTAATAGTCGCAATTCCGGTCATACAGTGCGCGCCCAGGCGGCAAAATTGATGAATGCCGGTAAATCCACCCAAAAATGAGTAATCACCCACCGACACGTGGCCAGCCAGGCTTGCGCAGTTGGCGAAAATCGTATGGTTACCGATGATACAGTCGTGGGCAACGTGTACATAGGCCATAAAAAAATTATCGTTGCCGATCCGGGTCGCGCCCAGGCCATCCGCGGTGCCCCTATTAAAGGTGCAGTACTCCCGGAAAATGTTGCGGTCACCGATCTCTAGCCACGTCGGCTCGCCGCCATATCCGAGGTGCTGCGGCGCCTCGCCAATGGAGCTATACTGATATATCTTATTGTCCCGTCCAATCCGGGTTGGGCCATTGATAATCACATGCGGCCCGATCCAGGTGTTGTCCCCTATCTCGACATTGGCGCCAATCACTGAGAATGGCCCGATGTGGACTTCTTTCCCTAGCTTGGCCGTGGGATCGACGAGCGCTTGCGGGTGAATCACTCAGAGATTTCCCTGTACGTACTCAAAATCTCCGCGCTGACGCACAGTTCCTCGCCCACGTGGGCAGTCGTCTCGAACTTCCAGATGGCCTTCACCCTGCGTGCCACCGAGGCGGTGAGCCGGAGCTGATCGCCGGGTTCAACCGGATGTCGGAAACGTGCTTTATCAATCCCCACCAGATAGATCACGCCGCGGTCATCGGGAGAGACCTCGAGGCTTCTAAATCCAAGAATGGCACACGCCTGTGCCATGGCTTCGACCACTAGTACCCCGGGCATGACCGGATGATGTGGAAAGTGCCCTTGGAAAAAGGGTTCGTTGATGGTCACATTCTTGATGGCTACGAGTGAGCGGTCTTTCTTGTAGTCGATGACACGATCGATGAGAAGAAACGGGTATCGATGCGGAAGATATTCCAAGACCTTTCCAATATTGAAGTCGTTCAATTTTCCCTCGCTTCAGAAAGCCCTTTCACTTTCTTTTCCAGTGCCCGCAGGCGCTCGGCCAAGTCATCAAGTTGCCGCAACCGTACCGCGTTGCGCCGCCACTGGCCTACAGGCTCGGCCTTCAGGCTCGACGAATAGGCACCGGACTCCGTAATCGACGCCGTTACTAGCGATTGCGCCGTGATGTGTACGTCATCCGCCACTTCCAGGTGCTCGATTACCCCAACTTGTCCGCCCACCGTGCAGCGCTTGCCAATGTGCGTGCTGCCGGCAATCCCCGTACCCGCCGCCATTGCGGTGTGCTCGCCGATGTATACGTTGTGGGCAACCTGAATCAGGTTATCGAGCTTGACACCGTTTTCGATAACCGTATCGTCCAGAGCACCCCGATCTATAGTTGTATTGGCGCCGATTTCAACGTTATCGCCAATGCGAACGCGGCCCAACTGGGGTACCTTCAGCCATTCGACACCTGCCTGCACAAAACCGAACCCGTCGGCACCAATTATCACGCCCGGATGGATTATGCAATTCTTGCCCATGGAGCACTCGCTACTGATGACGACGTGGGCTACGAGGCGGCTGTCGGCGCCAATAGCCGCGCGCGCTCCGACGTAGCATCCGGGGCCGATAAAAACATTTCGCTCAATGATCGCCTCCGCCTCTATTACGGCGTATGGCCCAATCCAGGCACCGTCGGCGATAATCGCGCTACCGTCAATAAGTGCCGTGGGGTGTACACCCGGCTCCACCGGTATGCCGGGGTTCAGGAGGCTGGCCACGCGCGCGAAACACAACCGAGGATTGGCCACGATCAATGCGTTTCCGGAAAAACGCGCGGCGTCGTGTTCTGCCAATATGACCGCGCCTGCGTCGGTGGCAGCCAGTGCCGGATAGTATTTCTTGCCCGCTACATAACTGATGTCGCGCGATCCGGCGCGCTCGAGTGTCGCGACACCGTCTATCGCTACGTTCGGGTCACCTCGAACTAGGCCGTCACATCGCTGCGCCAACTCGCCCAGCTTAACCGTCACTGATTTGCGGACTCCCGGCTGAGCTTCTTCAGCACCTTGTCAGTGATATCGATCGTGCTGCTCGCGTAAATCGTTCCTTCATGAACAATGAGATCGTATTTTTCCTGCTTGGCGATGTCGATAATTACCTTTTTCACCAGCCTCTGCAGCGCGGCGAGCTCTTCGTTTCGTCGCATATTATAATCTTCTCTGAACTCCTGGGTGGCGCGCTTGAGGTCGCGTTTCAACACCAGCAGCTCGCGTTCCTTCGCCCGCCTGTCCGATTCTGGCATCACCAGGGCGTTCTTCTCGAGTTGATCTTCCATCTGCTTGATGATGTTCTGCATGTCTACCAGCTTCTTGTCGCGGGGTCCAAACTCCGATTGGAGTTTTTTCAAAGCGGCCTCCCCCTGCGGTGCCTGTTCGATGACCTTGATGGCATTCACATAACCAATCTTTACCTCGGCGGCCGTCGCTGGGTTCGTTGCGAGCCAAATGCCCAACATAAGACTCCCGGATAGGGTGTAAAGAACTATATTCTTTTTCAAGGCTGGCTCCTGCGCTGCTTATCTGAGTGGTACACCGAGGGTGAACTGCACGGGCTCGGTATCGTCCCCCGGCTGATCGTTCAAGGGTGCCGCCACGCTGATCGCCAGCGGCCCTACCGGACTGAACCAATTAAACGCCAATCCAATGGAATAACGCAACTCTCCAAAATCTATGGTTTCGCCAGGGCTGTCCAGACCCGGCCCAAACACCTGGCCGCCGTCGAGGAAGAAGCTCAGGCGCTGCGACTGATTGCCCGGCTTGGCCCCCGGGAGCGGGAAAATATACTCCGCATTGAGCAGCACGCGCTGGTCTCCGCCGATCGGATCGAACGGCGGTGCCGTATCGCGCGGGCCCAGGGTGCGCGACTTGTAACCGCGCACGGACCGGCTACCACCGGCGAAGAAGTTCTGGTAAAACGGCAATGATTCGGTGTCGCTGTAGCCATCCCCGATGCCTATTTCGCCTTTAACACGTACCGTCTTGCTGCCGCCGAGCGGAACATAACGCGCGCCCGTGTAGTTCAGCTTGTAGAACTCCAAGTCGCTTCCCGGCACCGTGATCTCCCCGATAACTCGCTGCAACCCCCCTTTGGTCGGAAAGATGGCACGATTCAACGAGTCCTGCGTCCAGCCTAGGGTTGTTTTAAGCACGGTGTTGGCCGGTCCATTTGCATCCACAAAGTCTTGAGCTACCTGCGCGCTTTCCGGGCCGACCGTGATTTCGGTGCGGTCGATGTCGAAGCCGAGGTTGAGCCTGCGTAACTCGCTTATGGGAATACCGAAAAACGTACCCACGCTGCGCGTGTTCGTCTGATAGGCACCGATGTTCAGCGTCTCCGTATCGACGTCGGTAAACACGAACCGGAAACCGCGGCTCACGCCCGATTTCCTCCAAAAGGGGTTCACATAGCGTACCCGCACCAAGGTATTTGCCCGGCTGGTGTCGAGACTAATAGACAGCTCCTTGCCCGTGCCGAACAAGTTGGACTCGGTGATGCTACCATTAAACACGATACCATCCGAGTCCGAGAAACCCACGCCAAAGAGCAGATTACCGGTGAGGCGTTCCTTGACCGTCACACTGACGTCCACCTGATCCGGACTCCCCGGCACTGGTGGGGTTTCGATATTGACGGACTGGAAAAAACCGGTCCTTTGGAGCCGTTCTCGCGAGCGCTTAATCTTTGCAGCCGAGTACCACGCGCCTTCCAGCTGGCGCATCTCCCGCCGCAGCACATCGTCTCGCGTAGATGAGTTGCCGGAGAAAGTGACCCGCCGTACATACACGCGTTTGCCGGGATCAACAAAAAAAGTAAAGGCAACTGTAGCTTTTTCCTTGTCAACGTCCGGTATTGCATTGACGTTGGCGAACGCGTAACCGATGTTGCCTAGTATATCCGTGATGGCGTTTGTGATATCGGTGATCCGCTTACGTGAGAAAACATCGCCTGGCCTCACGGTAATCAGCTGTTCGAGCTCTTCTTTGGGGATAACGAACTGGCCTTCAAGCTTGACATCCGATATTGTGAACTTCTTTCCTTCGAATATGTTTACGGTGATGTAGATGTGCTCTTTGTCCGGTGTTATGGTGACCTGGGTTGACTCGATGTCGAACTCGAGATAACCCTGATCCTGGTACAAGTTCCGCAATCGTTCCAGGTCGCCAACCAGTTCCTGTCGTGAGTACCGGTTCTTCCTTCCAAACAGGCCGCCCTTGGTCTGCAGGTTGAAGAGCTTCAGAAGCTCCTTTTCTTTGAACTGATGATTGCCAACAATATCGATTTCGCGGATCTTTGCCGTTCTGCCTTCCGAGATATCCAGGTCCACGGCTACCCGATTGCGCTCCAACGGGGTCACGGTAGGCTTGATCTTCACGGCGTAACGGCCGCGGGCGAAGTACAGGCGTTCCAACTCCTGCTCGATCTGCCCGAGCAGGGAACGATTAAATACACGACCTTCAACAAAGCCCACGTCACGCAGACTTTTCTTCAGGTCCTTGTCCGAAATCTCTTTAGTGCCCGTTATATTGATGCTAGCAATCGCCGGCCGTTCGATCACCGTAACAATCAACACGTTTCCTTCGCGCTCGAGCCGTATGTCTTTGAAAAAACCCGTCTTGAAAAGAGCACGAATTGCCTCTTGCGCCCTCTTTTCAGTGAGGGTGTCTCCCACTTTCACGGGCAGGTAATTGAACACAGTGCCCGGCGCGATCCGGCGCGCACCCTCAACGCGGATATCCTCGACGACGAACGACTCAATAGCACTCACGGACGATACGTAGAAGGCACATACGAGCAGCGCCGCAACGACTCTATGCATTCTTCTCCTAGTGAGTGGAAAATGCAGCGATGGACTACTGGAAAATTCTTGTAAAATCGTTGTAGAAAGCCAGTACCATCAGGCCAATCAGCACCAATATCCCGAACTGTTGCCCCCAAATCATGACACGCTCGGATACCGGGCTCCCTTTTATGGCCTCAATGCAATAATACATCAGATGCCCCCCGTCCAATACCGGTATGGGCAACAGGTTGATCACACCCAGGCTGATGCTGACGACGGCCAGGAACATCACAAAACGATCGAGGCCGATCCTGGCACTGTGTCCCGCATACTGAGCAATAGTAATTGGCCCGCTGATGTTCTTCGCCGAGACTTCCAGCTTGAGCATCTTGAATAGCATTTCGACCGTCAGGACCGACATGGACCAGGTGCTGGCCGTTCCCTCGAGGAGGGCCTCGATTGGCCCGTAACGCACGCGCACACGCAGCTCGGGCGGAACCTCCGCGTAACGCGGCCGAATCTTGATCTGCCCTACGGTTTGGCCGTTGCGCTCGACTGGCTGTGGTGTCACGTCAAATACTATCACCTCCCCTGCACGATCGATCGTAATCTGCAGCGTCTCACCGGGTCTCGGACTGATACTTGCGACAACGTCATCCCACGACACGATGCGTTTGTCGTCCACCTTTACAATCCTGTCTCCAACCTGCAGCCCGGCCTCGCGCGCGGGTCCATCGCCCAACACCCCGATCACTGGCAAGATCTCGGGCACATAACCATAAAGCCCGAGCCCTCGTTCCACCAGCCCTGCATTGACCGCGCTAGCGGGAAGTTCCGAAAAATCCACAACCCGTGTCTGTACCTGTCCGTCCGGGTCGCGCACCGTCACATGCACGGTTGTGCCGTTCAATGCATGTCTGAACAGTAGCAGGCGCCGATGATCCCAGCTCGCAACTTTCTTACCGTCAACCGACAAAAGCTCGTCGCCTGCGCGGAAGCCCGCTCGCTCAGCGATGGACCCCTCAACAACCTTGCCGACAACCGGCTTGATCCCGTCAATGCCGGTCATGTACAAAAACGAGTATGCCAATACCGCAAATAAAAAGTTAAACAACGGTCCGGCTACGACGACCGCCGCACGCTTGGGTAAGGATTGTCGATTGAACGCGCGATGCTTCTCCGCCTCTGGGACATTGCTTTCGGTCTCATCCAGCATCTTGACATAGCCGCCAAGCGGCAAGGCGGCAATAACCAGCTCCGTCTGATCTGTGCCGAGGCGACGCTTCCACAGCGGCTTGCCGAATCCTATGGAGAACCGCAAGACCTTGACGCCCACTTTTCGCGCTACCCAGTAGTGTCCGAACTCGTGTACCACGATCAGGATGCCGAGCGCCACGATAAAAGCCGCAATGGTGTAAAAGATATCGATCACTGCAATCTCCTGGCTGGCCTGTAGTCAAGCTCCGCGATAAGGCGGTTGGCTGCAGCTCGCGCCTCGGCATCATCGGCCAGCACGACATCGAGATTGGTGTCCGGGTGTGCGTTGACTTCCGCGAGTGTACGTTCGATTACCCACGGGATATCGGTAAATCCGATTCTGGTCTCGAGGAACGCAGCAACAGCGATCTCATTGGCCGCGTTGAGTATTGCCGGTGCCGTACCACTGGTGCGCGCTGCGTCCGTGGCCAGTCGCAGACACGGAAAACGTTCGAAGTCCGGTTCCTCAAAGTCCAGCCTCGCCACGTCGACGATATTAAGGCTCGCTACGCCCGACTCGATGCGATCTGGCCACGCCAACGCATAGGCGATCGGTGTGCGCATATCCGGGTTACCCATTTGCGCCAGCACCGAGCCGTCTTCATACTCTACCATCGAGTGCACCACGCTTTGTGGATGGATCACGATCTCAATGCAATCCGGATTACAACTAAACAAGCGACAAGCCTCGATCAACTCCAGGCCCTTATTCATCAATGTTGCCGAGTCCACTGAGATCTTACGGCCCATAACCCAGTTCGGGTGAGCGCATGCCTGCTCCGGTGTGACATTTACCAGATCGTCCGGTTTTGCATTGCGAAACGGGCCACCCGAACACGTCAACAGTATTCTACGCACGGTGGCGTGGCGGCTTCCCGTTCTGTACCCCGCCGGCATACATTGGAAGATCGCGTTGTGCTCGCTGTCTATGGGCAACAGCTCGGCGTTCGACCGATGCGCCTCGCGAATAAATATGTTGCCCAACATCACCAAGGGTTCTTTGTTGGCCAACAGCACGCGCTTGCCCGCACGCACAGCCGCCAACGTCGGTTGCAGGCCGGCTGCTCCGACAATAGCGGCCATCACGATGTCAGACTGATCGAGCGCAGCAACCTGCTCCAGGGCCGCCGGCCCCGACAGCGTCTGTGTTCGCAAGCCCGCCGCCTTTAGTCTACCCCGCAGGCGATCGGCCGCCTCGTGGTTCAACATGACCGCCTTGTCGGGTTGCGTCTGTCGACACTGCTCGAACAGACGGTCGACCTGGGTATTCGCCGTCAGCGCGACCACACGAAACCGGCTCGGATGCCGCGCCACGACGTCCAACGTGTTTACACCGATCGAGCCGGTAGAGCCGAGTATCGTGACGCCCTTGGGGCTGCAACCGCCGCTGCCGTGCTCCACGTCGCTGGCCTTTTCCTCGCTCACGCCTGTGTATCCACAAAAGTCGTCCAGCCCAACGCAAACGTCGGCACCGCCGATGTCAAGGCGTCGATTCGATCAAGCACGCCGCCATGCCCCGGTAAGCCGCTGCCGCTGTCTTTGGCCCTCGCCAATCGCTTGAGCTTGCTCTCCACCAGATCACCGACCACGGAAAAACCCATGACCAGCAAGGCCATCAAAACCCACACCAGCAGTGCACGCCCCTGCAGGCTCCAAATCATTGTCCCACAAACAGCAGCCAGCACCATAACACCCGCCGCCGCGCCTGCAACACCCTCGAGAGTCTTACCCGGGCTCACACGGGGGGCGAGCTTGGTTCTGCCCCAGGTCCGTCCCACGAAGTAGGCACCGCTATCCGCGACCCACACCAGCACCAGCACGAACAGCACCGCTGCCGGGCTGATTGGATCCGTATCGTGCAGGTAGATCGCGCTCAGCCAGGCCGGTAGCAGCACCAATGCGCCGCCGAGCAGCTTTCCCGCCATGGAACCGAACAGCCCGCTCGGCTCCTGCGGGTGGCGCACAAGATCGACCAGCGCCCAGAGCCACCAGAGCACTGCGACCGCCGCTGTTACGATTGCGTATACGGTATTGTGACCGCTTGCCCACAGTGCTAGCGTCCCCGCGCCTGCTAAGACCAGGACATAGGATATCCGTTGACCCGGTCGCGAGAGTCCGCACAGGCCCACCCACTCCCATGCCGCCACCAGTATAAATACCCCCAGAAAACCCGCTAGCCACGTGGAGGGCAAGTAAAACAACGCCCCCACCACCAGCGGTACCAAGAACAGCACTGTGAGTACGCGCCGCTTAAGCACGTCGGGCGGCTTCGACTTGCTCACCGGTCAGTCCGAACCGACGCTGACGGCTGACATATGAGGCCAGCGCCAGATCAAATTGCGCGAGGTCAAAGTCAGGCCAGAGCACGGGAGTGAAATACAACTCGGTGTACGCAAGCTGCCAGAGCAGAAAATTGCTGACGCGTTGCTCACCACCGGTGCGAATAAACAGATCCGGATCGGGTGTGCCGTGCATACTCAAGTACGTTTCGATGCTCTCGGGCGTGATCGTGTTTGGGTCCATCTCGCCTTTGCGCGCGCGCTGTGCAAGCTCGGCACATGCCTGCGCGATATCCCATCGCCCACCGTAGTTCGCGGCAATTGTCAACACGAGCGATGAGTTGTCACGTGTCATTTCTTGCGCTTTTTGTATTCTCCCGGCAACCTTGGGACCAAATCGTTCGATATCCCCGACCACCCGGAATCGGATGTTATTCTGGTGTAGCTTGGTGATCTCTTCATCAAGCGCGTTAATGAACAGCTCGATAAGCGACTTCACCTCCCGCTTGGGCCGGCGCCAGTTCTCACTGCTGAACGCAAACAGGGTCAGGAAGGAGATGCCCTTATCACCACAGGCCCGGACGAGCTCACGAACGCGCTCCACACCCTTGGAATGGCCGGCGATGCGCGGCAAGCGCCGCTGCGTTGCCCAGCGCCCATTACCGTCCATAATTACCGCTACATGCTGCGGTAAGCCAGCGTCGACGGGCAGGTCAGTGGCAGGGTTTGCGCTACTTCTGTGGCTGCTCATGTTCGTTCTGTTTACCGGTCGTCGCACGCCCGTGTTGTCAAATTGTCATAATATCTTGCTCTTTGGCCGCGACCACCTTGTCTACCTCTGCTACGAAACGGTCGGTCAGCTTTTGCACTACATCCTCCGCCCGTCGGTCATCGTCTTCCGATATGCTCTTTTTTTTCAATAGATCCTTAAAATGGTGATTGCAGTCACGGCGAATATTGCGAATTGCAATCTTCGCGTTCTCGCCTTCGCCGCGCACAACCTTTGCCAGCTCGTTCCTGCGCTCCTCCGTGAGCGGTGGTAACGGGATGCGAATAGCCTGGCCAGAAGTGGCTGGGTTTAAACCCAGATCCGACTCCCGTATCGCCTTCTCCACCACCGCGACCATGTTCTTCTCCCAGGGCGTAACAGTGATCGTGCGCGAATCGCTGACTGTGACATTGGCCACCTGGTTAATCGGTGTCGTTGTGCCGTAATAATCGACTCGCAAGTGGTCCAACAAGCCGGCATGTGCGCGTCCTGTGCGAACCTTTGCCAGGTCCGCTTTCAATGTCTCGACCGTTTTGGCCATTCGTCTTTCGGCGTCACGGTTGATCTTCTCGATATCACCTTCCATCTCACCTAGTCTCCACCACGCATTAGCGTGCCTTCATTCTCACCCAGCACGACTCGTAACAGAATACCTGGCTTATTGATGTTGAATACACGTACAGGAAGATTTTGCTCACGACACAAAGCGATAGCGGTCGCATCCATCACGCTGAGCCTTCGCTCGAGCGCTTGATCATAGCTTAGTACATCATAGCGCCTGGCGCCGGGGTTTCGCACAGGGTCGGCGGAGTACACGCCATCGACCTTCGTCGCCTTCAGCATGATTTCGGCGCCCACCTCCATAGCCCGCAGGCTTGCTGCGGTGTCGGTCGTAAAGAAGGGATTGCCGGTACCGGCGGCGAACAGCACGACACATCCCTTCTGCAGCTGGCCGATGGCACGCTGTCGTACATAGGGTTCAGCGACCTGATCCATCCGGATAGCCGATTGCACGCGGGCACACACACCGGACCGATTCAGGGCATCCTGTAGCGCAAGCGCGTTGATCACCGTCGCCAGCATCCCCATGTAATCCGCCGTCGCCCGATCCATGCCCTCCGCCGCAGGCGCCACCCCGCGAAACATGTTGCCTCCACCGATGACCACGGCCAACTGCACGCCCGCCTCGACAACGTCCTTGATCTCACCGGCAATGCGATCGAGCACGGCACGATCGATACCATACGCACCCTCCCCCATGAGTGCCTCGCCGCTGAGTTTCAGCAGCACACGGCGAAAGGAAGGTGCACTCACGGCCAATCGCCTAACCACCATCGACTTGAGCCATCACCTCAGCCGCAAAATCCTCCGTCTTTTTTTCGATGCCTTCTCCGACCTCGTAGCGACAAAAGCGCAGCACGCTGGCATCGCTCGCTTCCAACAGCATGCCCACCGTCGTGTCCGTATCCCTCACGAATGGCTGGCCCAGCAGCGAGATTTCGTTGAGATACTTATTAAAACGTCCAGCGATCATTTTTTCTATGATCTCGGGCGGTTTGCCACTGTGACGCGCCTGCTCCATCAGGATCTCCTTTTCCTTGGCAACCAAATCAGGCGGCACATCCTCCTTGGATATGTGCTCGGGACGCATCGCAGCTACGTGCATAGCGATATCGTGTGCGAGCGTGTTATCTCCCCCTTGCAGTTCGACCAGCACTCCGATACGCGCACCGTGCACGTAGCTGTCGAGACGACCGCCGCGCGTTTCGTAGCGCACAAACCGTCGTACCCCGATTTTCTCGCCCAGTCGCGAGACAAGGTGCTCGGCCGCCTGCGCCACCGTTCCTGATTGGCCCGCCTCCAACGGTGCCGCCAGCAATGCCGGCAGATCGGCCGGATTGTGTGTGGCGACACATGCGGCAACCGCGTTCGCAAAAGCGATAAAACCATGCTCTTTTGCCACGAAATCGGTCTCACAGTTGACCTCCGCCATCGCCGCCAGCCTGCGATCATCGGTGACATACGTGCTCACACGACCTTCGGCTGCAATACGTCCGGCTCTCTTTTCGAGCTTGGCACCTACGCGCTTGCGCACCAGCTCGATCGCCTTGTCCATGTCGCCATCAGATTCGACCAGGGCGTTCTTGCATTCCATCATACCGAGCCCGGTGCGCTCGCGCAGTGCCTTAACCTGTGCCGCAGAAATACCCATCTAAGCTCTCCAATATATCGGTCTAACCAGATTTTTACAGTGAGCACGAGCCGTGATACAAATAGGGGGGCAGCAGCTTCCCTAATCAGCCGGCCTCGGGTTCGGTCGGCGCGTCCTCGTCCTTGCCGGTTGGCTCCGGCTTGTCGGCTACTGCCGGTTTCGATTTGACTGCGCTCTTGGTCTTTGCGCGCGACCCCGCCCCAGACTTAGTGGTGGTTTTCTTTTTTACCGCTGTGGTCTTGGTGGGCTTGGCCGTTGTCTTGGCCGTTCTACGTGTGACCTGCTTGGCCCTGGGCTTGGGCTGCGCTGCTTTGGATTCGCCCTTGTCCTGCGGTGCGACCGGGGCGCTGGCCGCGGCTTCGGTCTCACGCGGAATCTCGGTAGACTCTTTAGCTGTGGTCGCGGCAACGGCTTCAGAGTCCTCTTGTGCCTGCACAACCTCCGCGGTCCGTGCCGGCTTAGATTTTACGCGTATCTCAGGCGTCCGTGGCGCTTGCGTGATGACAACCTGCCCGCTCTCATCTTCCACCTCAATGAATTCTTCATCACCGCCGAGCAATGCTTCCTCGGCCTGCTGGCGCCCTTCAAGGATGGCGTCCGCGCAGGCGTGCACATACAGCCGGATGGCACGAATCGCATCGTCGTTACCTGGAATCAAATAATCGACACCGTCGGGCTTGCAATTAGTGTCCACTACGGCCACGACCGGGATGTCAAGATGGTTGGCTTCTGCGACCGCGATCGCCTCCTGCCCGACATCGATAACAAACATTGCATCAGGCAGTCCCTCCATGTCCTTAATGCCAGCCAGGCTGCGGTTGAGCTTGCGGCACTCGCGTGTGAGCCCGATGACCTCTTTCTTGCTCAGCTTGTTGACGCTGCCGTCCTCAAACATGGCTTCCAGGTTTTTCAGCCGTTCGATGGAGTTCTTCACCGTCTTGTAATTTGTCAATGTGCCGCCGAGCCAGCGGTGGTTGACGTACGGCGAACTGCACCGCATTGCTTCGTCCTGAATAATGTCGCCGGCCTGACGCTTGGTGCCCACAAACAGCAGCTTTCCACGGTTCGCCGCCAGCTTGCCCACGAATTGCATCGCTTCATTGAAAAGCGGGAGCGTCTTTTCCAGGTTGATGATGTGAATCTTGTTGCGCTCGCCAAAGATGTAGGGGCGCATCTTGGGGTGCCAGAATCGCGTGCGGTGGCCAAAGTGTACCCCGGCCTCCAGCATCTGGCGCATGGTGACATCAGACATTGCAGTACTCTCCGTTCGGGTTAGTCCGCCATGAGCCCCATGCACCAACCCGACCACTAATAAATCCGCATACGCGGATTTATTAGTGGTCGGGCACCCGGATACATGTGCCGGCCCATGTGAGTTATGGTAGAGGCGGGATTTTACACGATGGACAGGTGTTTACAACAATGTCATCAAAGGTTTACGGCCCGAAACGTGCCCATTTGCGCGAAAACGGGCCTAAGGAACGGCTGCCCCCGCGCAATTCCGACGTGAGCTCCGCAAAAGCCATACACACTGGAAGGTGTTTTCGGAACAAGCCCCGGTGCAGACCTGCATGGAGCCTTGATTTGCGGGACCCGCCGCGGGTACCTCCCTTAGGCTTGCCGCGCGCATCTCGGGGCTAGCGACGGTCTCGTAGAACAACGCTCGATCCCTGTACAGGTCCCGGGCAGCGCGTAGGGGACGCCAGTAGGCCCGGGGAGATAAAATAGGGTAAATTACACCACAAACGAGTAGCCGACAGAGACAGAGTATATTGCGAGATCAACCAAATTCGATGGCGATTACGATCAAGACGCCGGACGAAATCGAAAAGATGCGCGTCGCTGGCCGTCTTGCGGCCGAAGTTCTGAAGATGATCGCACCGCAAGTGCAACCGGGGGTCACAACCGGCGAGCTCGACCAGATCTGCCACGACTACATTGTCAACGTCCAACAAGCGATCCCGGCACCCTTGAATTACAAGGGGTTCCCGAAGTCGATTTGCACATCGGTGAATCACCAGGTGTGTCACGGCATCCCTGGTGAAAAACGGCTCAAGCGTGGTGATATTGTCAATATCGACATTACCGTAATTAAGGACGGTTATCACGGCGACACCAGCAAGATGTTCTTCGTCGGTGAACCGTCCGTCCAGGCGCGCAGACTGGTAGTGCTAAGCCATGAATGCATGGTAAAGGGCATAGAAGCTGTCCGGCCGGGTGTGCACCTGGGCGACATCGGCTACGTTATTCAACAACACGCCGAAAAACACAATCTCTCGGTGGTACGCGAGTATTGCGGACACGGCATTGGGAGTGCGTTTCACGAGGAGCCGCAAGTTTTGCATTACGGGCGGCCCGGTACCCGTGAGGAGCTGGTACCCGCTATGACCTTCACCATCGAGCCAATGATAAACGCCGGTCGCAAGGAAGTAAGGCTACTGCCTGACAATTGGACAGTCGTGACACGCGATCATAGCCTGTCGGCACAATGGGAACATACCGTACTGGTCACCGAGACCGGCGCCGAGGTCCTCACGCGGCTGCCCGGCGATGAGCTTTGATCGAATCGTACCGAGTTTCCCCGTAACCGCGAGCAATAACCCGCTGCGGCTGTAGAGCCCGCAACCATGTCGATCAACAAGGACCACGTATTCGACCCCCGCCAGTTCGAGCATGCATTGGCCGGATGCGTGGACCCACTTGCACTTTTTCGTGCCTACCTGCGTGCAGGTCGCGACGCTCTCAAGCAGGAGCATCTGAAACATACCAACGCACAAGACATCGTCACCACCCAGGCCTGGCTCGTTGACCAGTTGCTCGTGCGCGCGTGGTCATTGCACGGCTCTTTGAACCCGCCGGACGGAAAAATCGCCCTTGTCGCCGTCGGTGGCTATGGCCGCGGCGAGCTTCATCCCGCATCTGATATCGACCTCTTGGTACTGCTCGACAAGACCGATCATGACCGGATCAGCGTTTTTATCGAAGCTTTTGTGCGGTTTCTGTGGGATATGGGGCTGGACGTTGGCCACAGCGTGCGTTCCCTGAAGGACTGCGCGCAGCTGGCCAAGAAAGATATCACGGTCACCACAAATCTCATGGAAGCCCGCCTGCTCGATGGCGACTCGAAGTTATTTCAACGCATGCAGGCAATGACGGCCCCGTCAAAATTATGGCCGAGCAGAAAATTCTTCGCGGCTAAATGGCAGGAGCAGATTGAACGCCATCATCGCTTTGACGATACGGCTTACAAGCTTGAGCCAAACGTCAAAGAAGGCCCTGGTGGTCTTCGTGACATTCAAATGATCGCGTGGGTAACCCAACGTCACTTCGCTACGAGCTCGCTTCACGATCTGGTTGCCCGCCGTTTCCTCCGCGAGGAGGAATACCGAACGCTGCTACGTGGCAGAAACTTTCTCTGGCAGGTGCGCAACGGTTTGCATTACCTCTCCAGACGGCGCGAAGACCGGCTGCTGTTTGACCAACAACGCGCGCTCGCCCAGCAACTAGGTTATGAGGACAGTCGTGGAAACCTGGCGGTAGAACAGTTTATGAAACGTTACTATCGTACAGTCAAGGAACTGTCGTTGCTCAATGAGATCTTGTTGCAGCACTTCCAGGAAGCCATTCTCGCACGCGGCAAACCGAAAATCAGGCCCATCAATCGACGCTTTTGCTCACACAATAATTTCATCGAGGTAACACACGAGCGTGTGTTCGAGCGTGCACCTTATGCATTATTAGAAATGTTCTTGATACTACAGCAACATCCCGACCTCAAAGGGGTACGGGCACACACCATTCGTCTGTTGCGTTCGAACCTGCATCGCATCGATCGTGCCTTTCGTAAGGACCTTGGCTGTCGTAGTCTCTTTATGGAAATCATGCGCCAACCGCAGGGGATTACCCACGCGCTAAGACGCATGAACGCTTATAGAGTTCTGGGTGCATACATTCCCTCATTCGGCAAGATCGTCGGTCAGATGCAGCATGACCTGTTTCATGTCTACACGGTTGACGAGCATTTACTATTTGTCGTGCGCAACGTCAGGCGGCTAACGGTTCCGCAGTATCATCACGAGTTCCCGCTTGCGAGCGCCATCATCCAGCACGTGGTCAAACCCGAGCGTCTCTACCTCGCTGCGCTGTTCCATGACATCGGCAAAGGACATGGCGGCGATCATTCGGTGGTCGGCGAGAGGATCGTGCAGGCCTTCTGCAGGCTGCATGGCCTGAGCGATTACGACACGCATTTAGTGTGCTGGCTGGTCCGGCATCATCTGCTCATGTCATGGACTGCGCAACGCCAGGATATCCACGACCCTGACGTGCTGCTCGAGTTCGCCCGCAATGTCGGCAATCAGGAGCGGCTGGATAATCTGTACCTGTTAACGATGGCCGACATCCGCGGTACCAGCCCGAAGGTCTGGAATGCGTGGAAGGGTCGGCTGCTGTCCGATCTGTACGCCGCGACTATGCGGGTCCTTGACCGCGGTCTGGCTACACCGCTCGATCTTGAATCGCAGATCACCGATTTACGCAACGAAGCACTGGCAATGCTGAAGGCCAAAGGCTTCACGCGGGCCTTGATCGAGAACTACTGGCAGCAGCTGGATACGGATTATTTCCTGCGCTACGACTCCGAGAGCCTCGCCTGGCATGCAGGAACGATCGCCAGCGCCTCCGCCGCCGAGTTTCCCATCGTGGCTACGCGCTACAACCGGGAGATAGACGGTAGCGAGTTTCTGATCTATACGCCGGATCGCGAGTACCTGTTCGCGATTCAAACCGGTGGATTTGACTGTGTTAACCTGTCGATCGTGGATGCGCGTATTCATACCACTCGCAATGGTTTTGCGCTCAACACCTTCGTTGTGCTCGATGCCGCCGGCGAGGCCGTGAGCGACCCCAAGGCACTGGCAGAGCTGCAGGATGCCATGCGCGCACAGCTGTTGAACCCGCGCGCGGGGCGCGATACGCGCTCGGCCCACCTACCGCGGCAACTTCGACATTTCCCGATCGAGACCCGAGTCAGCTTCAGTCCCTCGATAAACAACCAGCAAACCATCATGGAGGTCGTCGCCCAGGACCGCCCGGGCCTGCTCTACCAGGTCGCACTGGCACTACAACACAACAGGGTCAACCTGGTGACAGCCAAGGTCTCGACCTATGGCGAGCGTGCCGAGGATATTTTTTTTATCACCGACCTGGAGCGACAGCCGGTTTCCGACCCGAAGCAACTGGCGTCGCTGGAGCGGGAAATTTACGAGCGTCTACAAGGTGCACAACCCGCGCTCACCGATACGGTCGCCGAACAGGCCAGCTAGCTAAGTCCCCTACCGGCGACGTATATAAGCCGGGTCTCGTCCCGGCAGACGAGGAACTTTAGTTTCGGCCAAAGTTCCCAAAGCCATGTGCGCCTGACGGCGATTGTTTGTTAACG
>JBHHZP010000003.1:0-54445 GCA_046758085.1 Acidiferrobacterales bacterium | reverse complement strand
TGCCTGGGGCGAACGCGGGGGTCCTTGCCCCCGCCCTTTCGTGCTTGGACTTCGCTCTCCCTGCTCCCTCGGCTTGAGTAAGGGGGTCAAAAGATCGAAGACGGATCACGGATTACGGATCTATGCCTCGGCGTAAGGCGTGACAAAAAACCCACCGTACCCATTCGAAATTGGGCGAGGTGTAGGACGAGCCCCCAGCCGACGTGCGATGATCAGGCAGTGCCGATTAAGCAGGACCGAGTGCATGGTGGTTCGTTACAATGGCGTTGCTATGGATGCTGACGCTGAGAAATGGGATAGGCGATATCGCGATGCCGTGCAGGCTCCGCCGGCGCGCGTTTTGACGGAGAATGCCCACCTGCTGCCCGCGGGCGGGGCCGCGCTCGATCTGGCGTGTGGTCTGGGCGCCAACGCGCTCTGGTTGGCGCAGCGGGGGTTGGAGACGAATGCGTGGGACAGCTCGCCGGTCGCGATCGAGCGCGTGCGTGCGCGTGCCGAAGCACTTGGTGTATGCATGCGCGCCGAGGTGCGGGATGTAGTCACATATCCGCCGCCGCCGCGTTGCTTTGATGTGATCGTAGTAGTGCGCTTTCTCGATCGCAGTCTCACCCCGCACTTAATCGAGGCGCTACGGCCAGGGGGTGTTTTGTATTACCAGACGTTCACGCGCACCCACGTCAGCGATACCGGGCCCAGCAATCCCGAATATTGTCTGCGAGATAACGAGCTGGTGTCGATGTTCTCGGCCCTGCGTCTGTTGGTCTATCGCGAAGAAGGCAGAGTCGGTCAACTTGATTGCGGCTTTCGCGACCAGGCAATGCTGGTGGCAGCAAAACTCTGAGTTCTCAGCGATTTGTCCGGAGTGCTGGCCGGCGGCCGCAAATTCTGCTTTATTTATTGCCGACCAGCTCGTGCAGGCGCTCGACGGCCTTGTCCAGGGGCAGCTCGCTCGTGCCGGCGTCTCGGCGGACCTTGTGCTCGATCGTGCCATTTTGCAGGCCACGGTCTCCGATGACGAGGCGGTGTGGGATGCCGATGAGATCCATGTCCGCGAACATGACCCCGGGGCGTTCGTTACGATCATCGAACAGGACCTCGATGCCCGCTTCAACTAGTCTGTGGTAGAGATCTTCCGCCGCCTGCGCGACGTGGGACGACTTGTGCAGGCCGATTGGTACTAGGCTCACCTCAAAGGGCGCAATGGCGCCCGGCCAGATAATACCGTGCTCATCGTGGTTTTGTTCGATGGCCGCGGCGACCACGCGCGAGACGCCGATGCCATAACAGCCCATAGGCATGGCCACGGCTTTCCCGGCCTCGTCGAGCACCGTGGCGTTCATGCTTTCGCTATACTTGGTACCAAGCTGAAAGATATGCCCCACTTCGATGCCGCGACGAATGGTGAGTGTGCCGGAGCCGCCCGGGCAGGGGTCTCCTTCGACAACCTGACGGATGTCGGCCACCTTGGGTTCGGGCAGGTCACGCCCCCAGTTCACGTGGCGCAGGTGCTTGCCATCTTCGTTGGCGCCGCAGACGAAATTGGACAGTCGCGCCGCGCTTTCGTCCGCGATGACAGGGATGTCGATGCCCACGGGACCGATGGACCCGGGTGCGCAGCCCGCCGCCAGCTCGACCTCCCCCGGGGTCACGAGCACGAGGGGTTTCATCACCTGAGGTAATTTTTCGGCCTTGATCTCATTCAGTTCGTGGTCGCCGCGCACGACCAACGCGATGACGCCGCCCACACCTTTGACCAGCAAGGTCTTCAGCGTTTGGGCGGGATCGACGCCGAGAAACTGGCTCACAGCCTCAATCGTGTGTTGCCCGGGCGTGTCTACTTTTTCCAGGGCCGCGCCCGGCGCCGGGCGCTTGCCCACCGGAGGCAGTGCCGCGGCGAGATCCACGTTAGCGGCATAGTCGCATGCCGAGCAGATTGCGATTGCGTCTTCACCAGATTCGGCTAGCACATGGAACTCGTGGGATACGTTACCGCCAATCGCGCCGGTGTCCGCTTCTACTGCGTGAAACTCCAACCCGACGCGCGAAAACACGCGCGAGTAGGCGTCATACATAACTTGATAGGTTTCACGCAACGATACTTCGTCGATATGAAACGAGTAGGCATCCTTCATCAAAAACTCCCGCGCGCGCATGACGCCGAAACGGGGACGGATTTCGTCGCGGAACTTGGTCTGGATCTGGTAAAAATTTGCCGGTAGCTGCCGGTAACTCTTGATCTCTCGCCGCACCAGCTCGGTGATGACCTCCTCGTGCGTGGGACCGAAGCAAAACTCACGCTGGTGACGATCGGTAAACCGCAGCAACTCCGGTCCGTATTCCTCCCAGCGCCGTGACTCTTGCCATAGCTCGGCCGGCTGTACGGCAGGCATCAACACCTCTAGTGCGCCGGCACGGTTCATCTCTTCGCGCACGATTTGCTCCACCTTGCGCATGACCCGCAGCCCCAGCGGCAGCCAGGTATAGATGCCGGCGGCGATCTTGCGAATCATCCCGGCGCGTAGCATCAACTGGTGGCTTACGATTTCGGCGTCGGACGGGGTTTCCTTGACCGTAGACAGCAAGAAACGCGAAACACGCATGATCTACCCTTTTTGTTTGTTAACGCGACAACAAACAGATAGGCGCAAGTATAACGCCGCGATCTCTGCAGTAGTACCATGAGTCATGCGGGCGGGGGCAGGAAGAAGCGCTGGAGATTCGCCAGTCCGGCCGCTGTTATCGCGTGTCCACCCGTTGGCGGATACCTTAAAAAGAACGGGGTTCCTGGGATGGCGCCGCGGGTTGACCGGCGCCTTGGCCAGGGAATGCAAGGCGCGCGAATTTGTCTATTCTTTTAGAACATACCGAAGATATCGTTGCGTGCGATCCATCGAGACATCCGCACGATCCGGGCCCATACACCCGCTTTATTACAAAGCTATATTACAAAGCTATATGATTACCCACAGTCATCATTGGATCGAAATCCCTGGCGGAAAACACCGGGAGACGCTGTGATGTCAAGACTCGCGATTCGCGTGCTCGCAGTTGCTGTGATGCTCACTTTGCCGCAGTGGCTGGGGGCGGTGGAAAAGATCACGGTGTTTGCGTTATTCAAGAGCAAGGCGATCATAAGTATCGACGGCACGAGGCGTGTTTTGTCGGCCGGACAGATCAGCCCGGAAGGTGTAAAACTTATCCGAACGGACACCGAACTGGAAACCGCCGAGATCGAGATAAATGGGCGGCGAGAAACCCTCAGCCTTGGCGTGGTAAGTTCCGCACCCCTCAGTGCAGGGCAGGCATCTAGTTCGATTACTCTTTGGGCCGACAAGGGCGGCTTTTTCTATACCCCTGGCACGATCAACGGCGCCGAGGTCAGGTTTCTGGTCGATACCGGTGCTAACACCATTGCCATGAGTAGCCGCACCGCAGATCGTATCGGGTTGGATTACAAGCGTCACGGACGCGCCGCGCTGGCCTCGACTGCAAGTGGCGTAGTACGTATGTATAGCCTTAAACTGAATACGGTGACAGTCGGCGAAATTACCGTACATAATGTCGACGCTGGCGTAATCCAAGGCGATCACCCGGCCGATGTTTTGCTGGGCATGTCTTTCCTTGGCCACCTCAGCATGACACGTGACGGCAACAAGATGGAGCTGACCAAGAGTTATTGACGGTTTTACGGATACGGCTACTGTCTGGCGTTCACCAGCTTGCTGTCTTGATGCGGATCGGGAGTGTCTTTTTGACGTGCATCCGTTGCGATGCTCTGTATCGCTCTTTTAGCTCAATTCCCGCGGGTGTGCGCACGCTACCCAGAATCTGAGCTCGAGGGCTCGCTACGAGCCGCGACCGTTGCACCGTGGCGCTTGTCTCTCCGGATCATGGCGTAGGCGGAGTGGTTGTGGATGGACTCGAAGTTTTCTGATTCAACGACATAGGCTTCTATACGATCATCGTCGTTGAGCGCCGCGGCCACATCGCGCACCATGTCTTCGACGAACTTGGGATTATCGTAAGCGCGCTCGGTCACGTACTTTTCATCCGGGCGCTTTAAGAGCCCATAGAGCTCGCAGCTCGCTTTCTTCTCGACGAGCTCGATTAAGTCTTCGATCCACACGAACTTGGTCGTCTGCACGCTCACGGTGACGTGAGAGCGTTGGTTGTGCGCGCCATAGCGAGAGATCTCTTTCGAGCACGGACACAAGCTCGTCACCGGGACAACTACCTTCAATATCATGCTGTGCTGGCCATGTGTGGTCTCGCCTGTTAGCGTCACCTGGTAATCCATGAGGCTTTTGACCCCGGATACCGGAGCGGACTTGGTGATAAAGTATGGGAAGCTCATCTCGATGTGACCCGTCTCGGCATCGAGGCGTTGTGCCATTTCCACCAGCATGCCCTTAAACGACTCCACTGAGATCTCGGGCTTGTGGCTGTTGAGGATCTCCACGAAACGTGACATGTGAGTGCCTTTGAAGCTGTGTGGCAGCTCGACATACATGTTGAACTGGGCGATGGTGTGCTGTTCGCCCTGGCTTCGGTCTTTCACCTTCACCGGATGGCGGACGTCCTTGATGCCGACCTTGTCGATAGGGATCTGACGCGTGTCGGGGCTGCCCTGCACGTCTACGATAGGATCTGCGTGCCGTTGCTGATCGAGCTTGACGAGTTTCATTAGCGGATCCTTTGACTCCGATGGTGCGCATGGCGCGTTGCTACGAGCAGGCCCCAGTTTAAGCTGTTCCCCTGGGCTTGGGCAAGCGCAAGCGCGCGGGAGCTTGTATCCTGCCACTAGCGCGCCGGCCTGGTGTCAACCTGTGTGCGGGCAGGACTAATGCCTGCGGTCAACGATGTAGCGCGCCAGCCCGGCGAGGGCATCGGCACTCTCACCAAACAGCACCAGGGCGGCCACTGCGCTGTCGGTCAGCTCGGCGCATCTCGCCTTGGCCTGTTGTAGACCAAGCAAGGATGGGTAGGTGGGCTTATTGTGCGCCTCGTCGGCCCCGGGCGTTTTTCCCAGGGCCTGCGCGTCGCCTTCCACATCCAAAACGTCATCGGTGATCTGAAACGCAAGGCCGATATGACGCGCATAGTGATCGAGTGCATCCAAGGCCTCAGCGCCTGCTCCTTCGCTTCCCAGGGCACCGAGGCGCACGGCGGCCCGGATCAGCGCACCGGTTTTGCGCCGATGCATGTCTTCGAGCTCAGGCAAGGCAAGCGCTCGCCCGACCGCTCCCAGATCGATGGCCTGGCCTCCCGCCATGCCACGCGAACCTGCGGCCTCAGCCAACGACGCGATCATCTGCGTACGGCGTTGCGCGTTAACGCCTAGCGCGGAATCTTTCGCCAGGATTTCGAACGCAAGTGTTTGCAGCGCGTCCCCAACGAGCAGTGCGGTAGCTTGGTCGAACGCCTTGTGGCACGTGGGTTTGCCGCGTCGTAGGTCATCATTATCCATGCACGGCAGGTCGTCGTGCACGAGTGAGTAGCTGTGGATCAGCTCTACCGCGCAGGCCGGTGCATCCAGCACTGTCGCCTCCACGTCTAACGCCGCGCCGGCGGCATACACGAGACATGCGCGCACGCGTTTGCCCCCGTCCAGCGTGGCGTAGCGCATGGCTTCGTGCAACTGCTGGGGGGGTTCACTCGATCTCGGCAGGCGGCGATCCAATGCATCTTCTACTCGCCGCTGATATTGCCGCAGCGTCTGCTCCAGGTGGCTCAAGTCGCTTCGTCTATTCTAGTCATTAATTTCCAGACTCTCGGTCACCAGTCGATCGTTCTTCTGGACGAGTTTTTCAACACGCTGCTCCGCCTGCTTCAAAGCCTGTTGACAGGCTCGGGTCAGCTCTATGCCGCGCTGAAAAGACTTCAGGGCCTCTTCCAGGCTCTGTTCACCGCTCTCCATTTTCTCGACGAGCCGCTCGAGCTCCGTGAGTGCGGCCTCGAAGTCAGGCATGGTGTTTTTTTTTGGCACACTGCCTCCGCGGGTTCATGGGTGGCGACTAACGTTAACTCACGCTCGCCAAGCGCGTCAACGTCGTCGTTCTTCTTGATCTTTGCCCGCTATTCCGGTATTTGCTTGCAAAGCCAAAACCCGCCGGAATGCCTCGAGCATTGCCGGCGATTCAGCGAAAACCCGATGCTGCAATACTTAACCGCCAGCCAGCCCCCTCTTGTAACGTTGAGCCGGCGCTGATCTGATCCCATGGATGGCGTGCGTACCGACCCGATTGCACCGGTGATTCTCGGCGTCACCGGCATTCTGTTCTTTGCAGTCCTCGGGCGTTTTGCAGTTCGTTGGTTCGGTCAACCGTCGGTGCTAGGGGAGCTGGTCATTCGGGGCTCGTGTTAGGGAAATTCGGATACCTACTCGGTCTTGATTGGGTCGAGGTGCTCAGGGAGGGTCCTGCCATCTTTGATATGGTCAGTCTTGCCTTGGCGGGCCAGCCCTTGGCGCAGGCCGCGGACCATGCGTTGGGCCCCATGGCCGCGCCGCACGTGCTGGAGATTCTACATGGCCCGAAAGGATCTAATTGCACCGCTGGAGACGATCCTGGTGCCTATTTTCTTTGTGCCGGTGGGTATTCAAGTAAAATTGGAAACCTTCCTGGGTTGGCACCTCGTGACCATGGCCCTCGCTCTGCTGGGTGCCGCGATAATCGGGAAGCTGGCCAGTGCTCTTGGGTGCGGCAAAGGGGAGAACCGCTGGGCGGTGGGGGTCGGTATGCTAACGCGTGGCGAGGTCGGCCTTATCTTCGCCTCGATTGGCAAGAGCCTCGGCGTAATCAGCGATGCACCGTTCTCGGCGGTCGTGTTGATGGTCATTGTGACTACCTTGATGACACCGCCGTTATTGAAGCTGGCGCTACTGCGTGGCGTCCGCCCGGGCCCCGTGCGGCGCTGAACTGCGTTCAGCGCAGCTGCCTTTCGATCCAACTCACCGCCGCAGAGAGCCCCATTTTGATGGGCCGTTTGACCACCGGCTTGGCGAAATCAGCCCCAAAATCGCGCCACGCAAGAAATCTGCCACTACGGCGAAATGGGGCGGCAAAGGATTCCCGCGTAGAAGATTTTTCTGCAGACAAAATAAGCGTTACATAATGGTGTCAGCCTGGCTTGAATTGGCACAGGTGATGCGTCGGCGCATGTAACAGCCAATGGACGAATTGCAATTTCGAGGCACAATGGATGTGGTAGAACTTTACTTCACGTAAACGGGCAACTATGAAATAAAGCATTGACGTTTTTGATGCCTAGAGTCTCAGCGATGGAATTGAGAACTGATCTTCGGCGGCGTCGGTACATGATGTGCGGTTTTTCTTCTTGACGAAATGCCCTGGAATGCGAATGCTACAATGCCCCGTGAGCGAGGACGCTAACATTGAGAACCCTTCGGAAGGTTATTGATATCAGCCTGCCGTTTGCTGGCGTGGCGGTCATCTTAGGGGCGGTGCTCTTCATGAGGGCCGACCTGACCATGCAAATTGCGGTCGTGGGGTTCGGCATGGTGTTGATCGAGGTCGGCATCTGGAAGGGGGCCCACCGGCTCTTACCCAGTGAACGCAAGTACCCTGCCCTGCGTACCGAGGGCCATTTGTTCATGAAGCTGCTCCGCCGGCTCAATGCAGTGGCGCTGGCGTTGCGTGAGAATGACTCGCCCGAGCGCCGCCAGGCCTTTGAGGAGGTCCAGGACGCGATGCGGCAGGCAGTGGAGCGCATGGCTCATGTGGCCGGCAAGACCGATGCCGAGCTTGCGTCCGAGCGTAAGGTCTCAGCGTCAGCGTAAGAGGGCATCGAAGTTCCTTCTATGCCCGGGCATCCGCCTGCAGCCCGTTCCCAACAGCTTTTGTCTTCCCGTCCATACCGCCAAGAGCGCAACCTCAGGCCTCGTTCAGGCGTATGCCTGGTTGACGGTGATGAAGAGTGCCTGCTGGGCCCGGGGCCATGATTGATTGGTGCGTCGCCGACATCTGTCACCGCGGTCGCCGGCAGCAGGGCCAGTAGCGGTGGCGGGAGCGGAAATCTACTTGAAATTCAATCCAACCGCGCCACTCGTCGGTCGATCTCGACCCTTTGTCCGGGTCAGCCCGCGCTGACGGATGCGCCCAACCGGTTGTCCCGGCAGATCAACCGCTAGTATCCGACAAAGAGCCACTGGCATGATCCCTGCAAGTTCGTGCATCGTACATCCGCCGTGATGGTTGCGGCAGGCCTGAAGTGGTCATAGTGCACTACTACAGACTTCGATTTAACCGGATTTTTCGAAGGCAACAGCTCTAAAAACGGACTTAGAGGCCTTTCTGGAGGCTTCAAATGAAACAGGTTCAACAAGGTTTTACGCTGATCGAACTGCTGGTTGTGGTTACGATTGTCGGTGTGTTGTCGGCAATCGCCGTTCCTTCCTATCAGGAGTACACGATCCGGTCGCGCGTATCGGAAGCCGCCAGCCTGGTGGGACCGGCGAAGACGGCCATCGATATGGCCTACAGCGACGGCTACAAGTTGGGCAATATACCGGGGCAGACGAGCCTGGGGCTGGCGACCCCGGGCAGTTACAGCGCCAAGTATGTCTCGGCCGTGGCCACCGCCACGAACGGTGTCATCACAGTAACCCTGTCAAGCAGCAAGGGTCTGGGTGAGGCGGCCAGTGGCATGGTGACCTATGTGCCTGCTGACAACGGGGCCAGTCTCACTTGGACCCCAAGCTGCAGTTTCGCCGCCCGACTGTGTCCGAGACAATGACCCGGTGCGGGCGTGGCCCCGCTGGGACGGCCACAAAAGAGCGGTTGCGGCCGCTCGTTGATTATGTTGGTCTTGCAAAACGGTTCACCTGTCGTGCGTCGATGGCACCGGGCGAGCCGCGAATGGAAACGATAAGTTGCGTAACAACTGTCTGTGAATCATCAACGAACCCCTGACCGGCTTCGGTCAGGGGTTTTGTAATTGGTGGAGGCGGCGGGACAGCTTGTCCGAATCTTTCGATACGGGCTGGACTATGCCTTCACCCGATTCCCAGATCCTTGCGGATTTGGTGGCCGGGTGCGGGGCGTATTATCCATCTCCTTCCTCTGAGATGAATCCTAGTGTCCGCTCATCCACCTTGTGGCAGACCAGCGGGCCTATGAGTCTCTACAGGGCAGGCCTGAGGTTAGCCCCCTTCCTACCCCTCGGCGTTGCCATAGCAGTGTCTGCCTTAGGTTTCGCCGATGTGAGCCCCGTTTTCACTCTACCCTTGCGGGCAGAGGCGACCCTCTTGATCGAACCCGCGTCCGCAAGCCCTCTACCGTCCGGTTCTACATGCGTAGTCTGTCTTTGTATTTAGCCGGCTGGTCTCCGACAGACAGGAGCGCCAGCAAGCGTAGCCCGCTTGAGATTTAACGCGCCGCTAACGGACGCAGCGGCACGCGGTCCTGCGTGAATCGACCCCTTTTATCCCTGCCCACAGGCGAACCGGGAAAGGGGCTGGCGGGGATTAGGCCGCCAGGGCGTAGTTGTCGTCGTTGGCAACTATTTGCGTGCAGCTGGATTAACGAGGAAATCTGCACCTCGGCATGCCCCGAAGGTTTCGCGACCCACGTCGAAGCCGTGTCGCCCCCGTAGGCTGTATAATAGGGATTCGCGCATGCTTATACAAGTAGGACGCGAGGAGTGAGGCGCCAGGAGCACACGTAAGATCCGACGCGCTGTTTTACGTGTCGCCCCACCCCTTACTCCTTGTCCCTTACAGCCTTCAACGCCCGCTGTTGCTCACGCTCGGCTTCACGTTGCCTGATTGCTGCGCGCTTGTCATGTTTATGCTTACCCTTGGCCAGGGCGATCTCGAGCTTAGCGCGACCGCGTTTCCAGTACATAGCGAGTGGCACGAGCGTGTAGCCCCGCCGTTCCACTGCTCCCACCAGCTTGCGGATTTCCTCGTGGTGCAGCAGCAGCTTGCGCGTGCGCCTGGGGTCCGGGCGTATGTGGGTAGAGGCTGAGGACAACGGAGAGATGTGTGCTCCCACCAGAAACACCTCGGCTTTCCTGACTGTCACGTAGGCTTCTTTTAGTTGGGCATGACCGGATCTCAGGCTTTTTACCTCCCAGCCCTGCAGCGCGATCCCGGCCTCGAATCGCTCTTCGATAAAGTAATCGTGCCGGGCTTTCTTGTTGAGGGCAATAGTATGCGTATGAGGTTTGCTCTTCTTTTCGTTCATGAGCCTGCGCGAGCGGATCCGTTGACGCTTAGCATTCAAGCACAGATTCTTGCAGAAAAGAATTCTTGCAGGAATTTGCATGGAACCCATACACGCAGAGGGCGAATCATCCGATCGTGGAGGGACACGCAGAGCTAGCACAGCAGCCGAAAGGGGTCGCATGCTAAACTTTGCCAGGCGGCGTGGGCATCGTGTGGCGTGACCAGCGCGATCGTGCAAACCGAGCCAACGTGCTTGGGCGGTACTTGGGTGCATAATGAAAAAATCAAAAAATATGGCTGCAATGGCCGATACTCACGCGCAGTGGTCATCGTCTTGGGTGTTTGTATTGGCCGTCAGCGGTGCTGCCATCGGGCTCAACAATGTCTGGCAGTTCCCCTTCCTTGTGAGCGATTATGGCGGTGGCGCGTTTATCATCGTCTACCTTTTTTGCGTTCTGTTAATTGGCGTACCGCTATTGATCGCGGAAGTTATGCTCGGCCGTTGGGGGCGCGCATCTCCTGTAAATAGCATCCGCCGGCTCGCCGAGCATGTGGGACGACGCCCTGGCTGGGGCGCAATAGGCTGGCTGGGAGTGGGCGCGGGATTCTTAATACTCTCCTATTTGAGTGTCATCGCCGGGTGGATCATGGCATATGCCGCCCGCGCAGCGATCGGAGCACTGGATGGACTTACGGCCGAGGGCATCGGCAACTTGTTCACTACCTTCGTAGCCGATCCGGAAAAACAGATACTCTGGCATACACTGTTCATCGTCATGACCATGTTCGTGGTGGGGCGGGGCATCAAGGCGGGCCTCGAGCCGGTGATCAAGTACAGCGTACCTTTATTATTCGTGCTATTAATCGGTTTGCTTATCTATGCTGCCACTGTGGGAGATCTTGGACAAGCCGCCGAGCGGCTCCTTTATCCCGATTTCACCAAGCTCACACGGCTAGGAATACTCGCTGCAGCAGGGCACGCGTTCTTCAGCTTGGGACTGGGGGTCGGCGCAATGCTGATTTATGGGGCATACCTGCACGATGACGCATCGATCCCGAAGCTTGCGCTGGTCGCGGCGGGTCTCGATACGCTTGCGGGTGTTATCGGGGGACTCGTGGTTCTGTCTGTGGTTTTTGCCGGTGGCATGGAGCCGGTGTCGCGTGCAGATCTGATTTTTCAGGCGCTGCCGATGACGTTCGATCAGCTACCCTTGGGGCGTGCGATGGCCACCTTGTTCTTTATATCCCTGGTGATTGCAGCCTGGCTCTCGGGCATCGCGTTAATTGAGCCTTTAATGGCGTGGCTTAATGAAAATTGGGGCCTGTCTCGTGCACGCGCAGCGGCGATTTGCGGCCTGGGTGCATGGTTGGTTGGGCTCACGACAGTCCTATCGTTTAATTATTGGGGGTTTAGCTTCAAGATCTTTGGCACGGTTAAGCGGCTCGGGTTTTTTGACCTGCTGCAGATCTTGACATCGGACCTCTTGCTCCCCTTGAGCGGACTGTTCATGGCGCTGTTTGCCGGATGGCTTCTTACGCCGGAGCTCACACGTGCAGAGCTGCGCATGCGTTCACCTTGTGCCTATGACCTTTGGCTTTGGTCGGTGCGGCTAATCATGCCCGTTTTGCTGTTTCTCGTGTTTTTTAATGCACCCAGTTTGTTTCTATGAGTTCGATCCGGCGGTCGGCCTTGGTGGCCT
This sequence comes from Acidiferrobacterales bacterium, assembly GCA_046758085.1. Lineage (GTDB taxonomy): Bacteria > Pseudomonadota > Gammaproteobacteria > Acidiferrobacterales > SPGG2 > VRUB01. The sequence continues at coordinate 42,559 of JBHHZP010000003.1, read as the reverse complement.
TTAGCGCACAGCAAATGTTTGACCTCGTGGCGGACATTGAGTCCTACCCGAATTTTCTTCCGTGGTGTGGGGGGGCAAGAATCTTGGCGCAGAACGATGATGAGGTGCTCGCGGCGATTGCTATAGCTTATCACGGTATTCACAAGACCTTTACCACACGCAATCGCCTGCAGAAGGGCAAGTTGATGGAGGTTCGGCTTGTCGAAGGGCCGTTCAAGCATCTGCACGGGTTCTGGCAATTTCAGGCGCTTGATAGAAGCAGCAGCAAGATTTCACTGGATCTCGAGTTCGATTTTTCCAACAGAATGTTTGAGCTGACTTTGGGCCCCGTATTTTCAAACATTGCCAACAGCCTCATTGATGGTTTCAGCAAAAGGGCAACAGCATTGTATGGTGAGCACCAGCAACAATGACCGTACGTTCATGGTAGAAGTTGCCTATGCCATACCCGCGAGGCAAGTGATCTATAAACTTCGTGTCGCAACGGGCACGACGATGGAAGAGGCGATTCAACTTTCAGGGGTGCTCGAGGCGTTCCCGGAGATCGATCTGACGCACACGGCAATTGGCGTATTCGGTGAGCCTGCGCGGCTCGATGATCGCGTCGGTCCCGATGACCGGATCGAGATCTATCGCTCGTTAAATGCTGACCCCAAGCAGGCGCGCAGGCACCGGGCAACTCGCAGCAAGAGACCCAGAGGCGCGAGATGATGTACAGTTATTTACTTGCTCTGCTCGCGGCCGGCGGCAGGGAGGCTGATGGTGGGGGATCACAAGATGGGTAAAGCTGATCCGCTGTCACGAGCGTACAGCCAGCGACCATACAGTTCGGCGTGCCATCGTTCGGATTGCTACCTGGAGTTCTTCGTTGTCGCATCCGTAGCCTTTGGCTTCACGTCGCCGCGGATTTTCACCAGTTTGTCGTTTTCAAAAAATAGACTGAGCTCGCGCCGTTCCATCGCTTTCTTCCCACGTTTACGATAGAAATAATAATCCCAGCGGTCTTTATGAAACGGATCCTCGACGAGAGGAGTGCCGAGGATAAAACGGACCTGCCGGCGGGTCATGCCGACCTTGATCTGATCCACCATTTCTTGGGTAACTACATTGCCCTGTTGGACCTCAGGCGTGTAGACACGCAGGCACCCGCCCAACAACACAAGGAGCAACAAGCCGGCCAGGCCCACAAATCGTTTGATCATGACATCCCAGGTAGGCTGGTTTACACTGGCGAGATCATATCGTACAGGATTCTAACGGTATAGCAGCACCCGGGCGTGCAGAGCAGGTGTCATGACGGGCAGTGCGGATCTTAAGAAGGCCGGATTGAAGGCTACGTTACCTCGGCTCAAGATACTGAACATCTTGGAGGGCTCCGATAATCCGCATCTGAGCGCCGAGGACGTATACAAAGGCTTATTGGAGCTGGGTGAGGAGGTTGGGCTTGCTACGGTATACCGCGTGCTGACGCAATTTGAGAATGCGGGCCTCGTTATTCGACACAACTTTGAAGGTGGTCGATCGGTATTCGAAATTAACCAGGGTAAGCATCACGATCATATGGTTTGTGTGGAATGCGGGCGTGTCTTTGAATTCTACGACAGTGCCATCGAACGGCGCCAGCGTGAAGCGGCCAACGCCGTAGGGTTCGTGGTTGAGGATCACGTGCACTATCTGTATGGCGTGTGCGAGGGGATGCGAACGCGGGGGAAATGTTCCAAGATCAGTGACAAGTAGCAAGGTGCAAGGGACAAGGGGCAAGTGGCAGGTGTCGGACCCGATTAAAAAGGTCGTACCACACGAAGAATAAACGGTGAATTGTTAAATAGGACTAGCTTTTGTCGTTGCTACTTGTTACTTCTAACTTGCTACTCTATTTCAAGTAATACCGCAATCTCGTCGCAATTGTTGTACTTGTAACATTTCACACACACCCCCCACACCTTTTCGGGGAGCGTATCTTTGGGTACGGTCCGAAACCCCAGCTTGTGGAAGAACTCCGGGACATAGGTCAATGCCATCAACCGGCGTAGTCCCAGGGTTTTCGCCTCGGCGATAACGCGTTGAACGAGTTGTTTGGCGAGGCCACGCCCTTTGTGCGTATCGGCGACCACCAGGCTGCGAACCTCTCCCAGATCTTCTGTGAAGATTTCGAGCGCCCCGCACACAGCGATTTTGCCGTCGAGCTCGATGACAAAGAATTCGCACAAGTGCCTGTACAGCTCGCTCAGGGTGCGCGGCAGCACGTTTCCTTGGCTGGCATAAATGTCCAACAGCTGATGAATCTCCGGTACGTCGCCAATAGCGGCGGCACGCACGATTGCGGCGGAATGGCAGGCAATGGCTTTCACTTCAGGCGGGCACATTTTCAGCATTCGAGGCACGCGTGAGCATATCGTGTGCATGGGCCAGTGTCTGCTTGCTTATCTCGATGCCACCGATCATACGTGCAATCTCGTTGACGCGTTCCTCTGTGGACAGTGTTCGCACTTCGGTCGCCGTCGTGGCGCCCTGACAAGATTTGCTCACGAGTACATGATGATCGCCCAGCGCAGCTACCTGCGCCAGGTGGGTAATGCATAACACTTCACGCGTTTGGCCAAGTTTGCGTAACTGTTGGCCTACAATTTCGGCGACGCGCCCGCCGATACCTACATCCACCTCATCGAAGATCAATGTGGGAATGCGCCCGACGCGCGCCGTAACAACTTGCAATGCGAGGCTGATGCGCGAGAGCTCGCCACCAGAGGCGACTTTGCTCAGGGTCTTGAGGGCTTGGCCGGCATTGGCGCTCACACGAAACTCAACGTGCTCTAGCCCGAACGTGCTGGTTTCAACATCGGGCAGTGAATCAATGTGCACTTCAAACATGCCGCCCGCCATTCCCAGGTGCTGCATCTGTGCCGTGACCTCTTTGGAGAGGCGGCGTGCGGCAGCGTGTCTTTTGGCAGACACCGTTTTTGCCACACGGAAATAAGATTCGCGCTCATTGGCTATGTCTTGTTCGATCTTGCCCAGATTAAGGTCGACATCCTCCAGGTCATCAAGCTCCGTGCGCAGGCGGTCCAACACTTGAGGGAGCTCTTCAGGGCGCACCTGGTGCTTACGCGCCAGATCGTGCAACGATGCGAGACGCTGGTCGAGCCACTGCAACCGCTGCGGATCCAGTTCCAGCGTGTCTAAGTAATGGTGCAGCTGTAAGGCGGTCTCATCAACCTGGATCGCAGCCTCGTTGAGCAGGGCAGTAAGCTCGCCCAGCTTCGGATCGTACTGAGCAAGCTGTTCGAGACCCGAGACCGCACGCGCAAGACGGTGAGAAACAGATGCATCTTCATCGTCGTACAGCACTCGGGCCATATCTTGTGCACCTGCCAGCAGCTCAGCGCCATTGGCCAGACGTGCGTGCTCCTCCTCGAGTTGCGCGACTTCATCAGTATTCAAATCGAGTGCCTCCAGCTCCCGCACCTGGTAGCGAAGCAGTTCGACATGCGCCGTGCGATTGGTTGACTGGCGACGCAGCGTGTCGGCACGATCCTGCAGCACCTTTAACGCGTGGTAATGCTGCCCCAGGATACGCAAGGTTTCGCCCAGACCGGCGTAATCGTCGAGGATCTGGCGTTGCCCATGGCGGCGCAGGAGGGACTGATGCTCGTGTTGCCCATGCACGTCTACCAGTAGCTGGCCGAGTTCACGCAACATCTGCATTGGCACCGGGCGCCCGTTAATGAACCCCTTTGAGGGTTTGTCTATTTCGACAACGCGGCGCACTAGGCATTCGTGTTCGTCGAACAGATCGTGCGACTCCAGCCACACGGCGGCATCGTGGTCCGGGCTCAAAGCAAAGCTCGCTGTCACCTCGGCACGGTTGCAGCCGTCACGAATTACGCCGCTCTCGGCGCGATCGCCGAGAGCCAGCGTCAAGGCATCGATGACGATGGATTTGCCGGCGCCGGTTTCCCCCGTCAGCACGGTAAAGCCGGACTCGAAAGCAAGCTCCAGCCTAGGGACGATGGTGAAATTGCGAATGAACAGCTGCGTGAGCATGTCAGAACTTGCCACCCCATTGGAGCTTTGCGCGCAAGACGTCAAAATGGTTGCCCCCGCTCGGGCGCCACAGGCGTACCGGTTTGGGCGCACGACGTACAGAGATCCGGTCATGGTCTCGCAACGGGTGATGCAACTGCCCGTCGAAGGTGACGTTGGCGCGCTGCTCCCTCGTCCCGGTCATAACTATCTCAACGACACTGTCGCTGCTTACGACAATCGGCCGGTCACTCAGGGTATGGGGGCAAATGGGCACGAGCACGATGGCCGGCAGCGTCGGGTGCAGAAGCGGCCCGCCTGCGGACAACGCATACGCGGTCGAGCCTGTCGGGGTCGCGACGATAATTCCATCGGCAAGCATGCTGTTTACGAAGCGGCCGTCCAGGTACGTTTCGAATTCAATCAAACGCGCCAGCTCACCTTTATTAACAATTACGTCGTTGAAGGCCTTGGAGGTGTGCACGGTTTTGCCATTGCGGATGATGTTGGCGGACAAGAGGCAACGTTCCTCGACCTGATAATCGCCGTCCAGTATCGGGCCAAGCTCCGCCGTCATATTCTCCGCCGGGATGTCGGTCAGAAAACCGAGCCTCCCCAAGTTAACACCGATCAGCGGGACCTCGAAATCGGCCAGGTGGCGCGCAACGCTCAACAGCGTACCGTCCCCGCCGATGACAATGGCGACATCGATCTCCCGACCGATTTCCTCCAGCGAGCGGCTGACGACCACCGGCCCCTCGACCAGTGTGGCGGTGTTTTCTTCCAAAACCACCTGCAGCTTGCGCGCGTGCAACAGCTCGCACAGCTTACGGATCTCTCCGCCGGCGATGCGACTGCCATACTTGCCGAACACTCCTACGGTTCTAACGGGCGCGGTCATGCATTCATCCAATCTTGGTCTGGATAAACTAGCATAGGGCGTGGTCAACCGTAACCAAATGCGGCCGGCAGCTACGCCGGCGGTCCGGGGCCCGGGAGCACGCTCACCTGGCTGCGGATGCGGGTTGACACCTCCGGGGCGTGTTGTTAGGGTGGGTTTTGGCACTCGAGTGTTGAGAGTGCTAATTAGCGTAATGTGAGCACATATACTGCAATGACTGAGTTGACCCCGCGCGCCGAGTTTCTGCTAAAGATGCTGGTTGAGCGTTACATCGCCGATGGCCAGCCGGTGGGCTCGCGTACGCTGGCGAAAAAGACCAGCCTGGACCTGAGCCCGGCCACGATCCGCAACGTGATGGCGGACCTGGAAGAAATGGGGCTCGTGCACTCGCCCCACACCTCGGCCGGGCGCATACCGACGCAGCTCGGTTACCGGGTCTTCGTTGACAGTCTGCTTACGGTGCAGCCGCTTGATGCCGAGCAGGTGCGCAAGTTCGAGCACGAATTTCGTACCGAGGAAGACCCGCAACACCTGATCGAATCGACCTCCCATCTGCTCTCCGAGATGACGCAGCTCGCCGGTATCATCATGATTTCCCGGCGCGAGAGTCAGGTGGGATTTCACCAACTCGAGTTCGTCGGGCTTTCCGGGCAACGTGTGCTGGTGATCCTGGTCACCCAGGACGGCCAGGTACAGAACCGGATTATTCACACCGAGCGGCGCTACTCGCCGGCTGAGCTGGTCCAGGCCGCTAACTATTTCAACGAAACCTACAGCGGCATGCCTCTGGGCGCGGTGAAACGCGCGCTCGTGACGGATATGCAGCGCGTCACCGAGGACATGCAACGCATGATGCAGTTGGCCATAGAAATGGCGCGTCGTGTGTTTCTGGATGAGACGCGCGAGGGTGACGATCTCGTGGTGAGCGGGGAGTCCAACCTGATGGAATTCCCCGAGCTTGGCGACATCCAGAAGCTGCGCAAGCTGTTTGATACGTTCACCAGCAAGCGCGATCTATTGCACCTGCTCGACCTAAGTATGCGAGCGGCCGGGGTCAAGATCTTCATCGGCAGCGAGTCAGGCTACGAGGCACTGGAAGATTGCAGTGTGGTGGCCGCACCTTATACCGCAGACGGCGAGGTGGTTGGGACGCTCGGAGTGATCGGGCCCACCCGCATGCCCTATGAGCACGTTATTCCCTTCGTCGATATCACCGCAAAGCTTCTCGGCGGTGCGCTCTCCTCCCTCGGGCGCTGACAGGTTGTTGGTAAAAGACCTTCCTGGCCACTGCCCCATAAGCTCCCGCCCAGGCCAGAACGCGCATCGAGCGTTTGTTTTCTCAGGTTGCCGCAAGCCGGGGGATGCGGGCGGTGAGCCTGCCGGGCGGTATTCATGGCGAGTCTCGCAAATAAAGGTGCCGTTCAGGTCTGCACGGGGGCCCCGTCACAAAACACCCTCCAGTGTTAACGGGTTTTGCGGGGCTCACGCCGGGATGGGGGAGCAAGCGGTGCCTTGTATGTCGGTTTTCAAACTCGCTGCGCCGCAAACGTGGTTTTCGGCCAGCCATATGGTTCAGCGCCTTAGCAACCCAGAAACATGGCAGCATGTCCCTCGGCACCGTCGGCAGCGCGCCCAAGCCGCTTGAAACCCCGCCGGGGGACCCCATAAAGAGTTCAAGGACAATCGACTGACTGCTCCAATACGAAACGAGGGCCATAATGGGCGGCAAGAAACACGCGGAAAAAAAACGCGCCGAACCTTCGGTAGCCCCCCAAACCAGCATGAAAGACAGCCAGGGCGCGCGAAAGCCAGCGCCCGCTGCAGCCGGTACCGCGGGGGCTGAGCGCGGTGGGGCAAAACCGCAGCGCGAGACAGGGCTTGAGAACGAGCTCACTCAACTGCAGGCGGAGCTGGAGGCCACTCGCCTCAAAGCGGAGGAAGAACTGGATAAGTTTCTCAGGGCCAAAGCCGAGGCTGACAATGTCCGGCGTCGCGCGGAAATCGACATGGCCAATGCCCGCAAGTACGGCATCGAGCGACTGGCGACGGAGATGCTGGCCGTGCGCGACAGCCTTGAGCTTGCCCGAACGGTGGACATAGAGCAGGAGAACCAGACTGCGCTGGCGCAAATGCACGAAGGGCTGGATCTGACCTTGAAGCTCATGGACAGCGTGTTTCAGAAATTTGCACTCTCCGTTATTAATCCTGAGCACGAGAAGTTCGATCCCGAGAAGCACCAGGCGGTGGGCATGGTCGAAAGCGAGCAGGTGCCTGCTGGCCATGTGGTGCAGGTCGTGCAAAAGGGATACCTGCTGCACGACAGGCTGCTGCGCCCGGCGATGGTCATCGTGGCCAAGGCGCGCGGGGCGAATAAAAACGGAGATAGCACCCCTTGAAATGCCCAAATCGGGCCTCATGTCATTTGATAGTGCTAATTTAATCGAGGTACAGACCTCGAAATCCAGAGGAAAAGAACCATGGCGAAGATTATCGGCATTGACCTAGGCACCACCAACTCGTGTGTCGCATTGATGGAGAGCGGCAAGGCCCGGGTGATCGAGAACAGCGAAGGAGATCGCACGACACCTTCAGTTGTCGCCTACACCGACGAAGGCGAGGTTCTCGTCGGGGCAGCCGCAAAACGCCAGGCGATCACCAATCCTCATAACACCGTATTCGCAACGAAGCGGCTAATCGGACGCCGGTTTGATGAAGAAGTGGTGCAGCGCGACATCAAGTTAATGCCCTATAAGATCGTCAAGGCAAAAAATGGTGATGCCTGGGTGGAGGTCAAGGGTAAGCAGATGGCGCCGCCGGAGGTCTCGGCGCGCGTGCTTCAGAAGATGAAGAAAACGGCGGAGGATTACGTCGGTGAAGAGATCAAGGAGGCCGTGATTACCGTACCGGCCTACTTTAACGATTCGCAGCGCCAGGCAACCAAAGACGCCGGACGAATTGCCGGGCTCGATGTAAAACGTATTATCAATGAGCCAACGGCCGCGGCGCTGGCTTTTGGTCTGGACAAAAAGGAAGGCGATCGCAAGATAGCTGTCTATGACCTCGGCGGGGGGACCTTTGACATCTCTATCATCGAGATTGCCAGTGTTGATGGTGAGCACCAGTTTGAAGTGCTGTCCACGAACGGCGACACCTTCCTCGGCGGTGAGGATTTCGACCGGCGCCTGATCGATTATCTGGCGGACGAGTTCAAAAAGGACAATGGGATCGATCTGCACAACGATCCGCTGGCGTTGCAGCGCCTGAAGGACGCGGCCGAGAAAGCCAAGATCGAGTTATCCTCGGCGCAGCAGACCGAGGTCAATCTTCCCTATATCACCGCGGACGCCAGCGGGCCAAAGCATCTGAACATCAAGGTAACTCGCGCCAAGCTCGAGGCGTTAGTCGAGGATCTGATCGCACGCACGATCGAGCCATGCAAGATCGCGCTGAAAGACGCCGGCCTCAAGGCCAGCGACGTGGATGATGTGATATTGGTGGGTGGGCAGACGCGCATGCCCAAGGTGCAGGAGGCGGTAAAGAACTTCTTCGGCAAGGAGCCGCGCAAGGACGTGAACCCGGACGAGGCCGTGGCGGTTGGCGCCGCGATCCAGGGCGGTGTGCTGGGTGGTGATGTCAAGGATGTGCTGCTGCTCGACGTGACGCCGCTGTCGCTGGGCATCGAGACTCTAGGCGGAGTGATGACCAAGCTGATCCAGAAGAACACGACGATACCGACGAAGGCGAACCAGATCTTCTCGACCGCCGACGACAATCAGACCGCCGTGACCGTTCACGTGCTGCAAGGCGAGCGCGAGATCGCGGCAGGCAACAAGTCCTTGGGAAGGTTCGATCTGACCGATATTCCTCCCGCACCGCGCGGTGTGCCACAGATCGATGTTACCTTCGATATCGACGCCAACGGCATCCTGCACGTGTCGGCCAAGGACAAGGCGACGGGCAAGGAAAACAAGATCGTCATCAAGTCCAGCTCAGGGCTGAGCGAAGATGAAATAAACCGCATGGTTCAAGATGCCGAGGCCCACGCTGAGGAGGACAAGAAAGCACGCGAGCTGGTGGATGCGCGCAACCAGGCCGAAGCCATGATCCACAGCGTGCGCAAGTCCGTGCAGGAGATGGGCGAGAAGCTCGACGCCGCGGAAAAGGACAAGATCGAGTCGGCGATCAAAGAGCTGGAGGCGGTTGTCAAGGAAGACGACAAGGACGCAATCCAGCAAAAGACACAGGCACTGGCCGAGGCCAGTCACAAGCTGGCCGAGCAGATGTACGCGCAGGGTGGTGCCGGGGCCGAGTCCGCGGCAGGTGCGGAAGCGCCAGCCGATACCGGCGCCGGGCCAGCGCAAGAAGAGAATGTGGTGGACGCCGAGTTCGAGGAAGTGAAGGAGAGCAAAGGCAAAAAGTAGCAGGCTGCTGAAAGACTGTTTTCAGCATCTTCGTAATAAAGCCTGATTGCTGTGGGGTGGATGCGCACCTTACAGATCACACGGAGACGGCAAGCGTCTAAGCTCGTCGCCGAAGGCGGCGGGCACGCGCACGCGCGTGCCGGCCACGTCGTGTGTCATAGGCTAAAATCTCTGTGGATTCTTGGGTAGCGCTAGTGAGATGTCGCAAAGGGATTACTACGAAATTCTCGGGGTGACACGCAATGCCTCGGAGGCTGAGATCAAGAAGGCCTATCGCAGGCTGGCGATGAAGTACCATCCCGATCGCAATCCCGGTGACAGGGCCGCGGAGGAACAATTCAAGGAGGCCCAGCAGGCGTACGAAATTCTGACCGATGCGCAAAAACGAGCGGCCTACGATCAGTTCGGCCACGCCGGTGTAGATCCCTCGATGGGTGCCGGTGGCTTCTACGGGGCCGGTGATGCAAGCAGCTTTTCCGATATATTCAGCGATGTCTTTGGTGATATCTTCGGCGGCACCAGACGTGGCGCCTCGCAGGTACGTCGCGGCGCCGATCTGCGCTACCGGCTTGCGCTGACGCTGGAGCAGGCCGTCAGCGGCACCACCGTGCAGATCCGGGTGCCGGTGCTGGACAACTGTGCGGCCTGTGGCGGGAGCGGGGCAAAAGCCGGCACCACTGCGCAGACCTGCGACACCTGTGGCGGTCACGGTCAGGTGCGCATGCAGCAGGGATTTTTCTCGATCCAGCAAACCTGTCCGAACTGCCGCGGTAGCGGCAAGGTCATTACGAACCCATGTCCGGAATGCCGGGGGCGGGGGCGGGTCAAACATACCAAAACGCTTTCTGTGAAAGTTCCCGGCGGTGTTGATGAGGGCGACCAGATTCGACTTGCAGGGGAAGGCGAGGCGGGTGAGCACGGGGGCCCACACGGGGATCTTTATGTCGAGATCCGCATTAAACCCCATGACATCTTCAAGCGTGACGGTGATGACCTGTACTGCGAGATGCCCGTGAGCTTCACGACGGCCGCGCTCGGAGGGGAGCTGGAGATCCCCACCCTGGACGGGCGCGCCAATTTGAAGATTCCTGCCGGTACGCAGAGCGAAAAGCTGTTTCGGCTACGCGGAAAAGGGGTGAGAAACGTACGTAGCGGACACCTGGGCGACCTCTACTGCCGCGTGAGTGTAGAAACCCCGGTCAATTTGACCGAACGGCACAAGGCACTGCTTCGTGAGTTTGATGAGCTGACGCGCAAAGGTGGCGCGCGGCACAACCCGCGGGAACAGTCGTGGCTCGATAAGCTCAAGACGTTTTTCGGCAAAGCGAGCTGAACCCGCCTGCGCCGGTGAGCGGTTTGCTCGATACTCTCTGCGGGCGTGCACACCGCCTTTGGGTATGGGCGAGTGTTAGCGCCGGCACGGCAAATCCTTTATGCTCTGTGCGCAGGATAACCTCACACGTGAGCGCTGAGAATTCATGTTGACCATCGCTGTTACCGGCGCTGCCGGAAGGATGGGCCGCACTGTCATCAAGGCCGCCGCCGATTCTGGAGATATTCGAGTTGCGGCCGCGCTGGAGAGCGCGCACAGTCCCGCCCTCGGCGCCGATGCGGGCGAGCTGGCCGGCGTCGGCAAGCTCGACGTGACATTGCGCGGTGACGATGGGGGTGCGGCCTATGATGTACTGGTCGATTTCTCGGCTCCTGATGCGACCCGGGGCTACGTGGATATCTGTTGCCGCGCCGGTCGAAAAATGGTCATCGGCACTACGGGCCTCGACGAAGCCGGCCGTGAGCACATTGCCAAAGCCGCTGCCGACATCGCCATCGTGTTTGCACCCAATATGAGTGTGGGCGTCAACGTTTGTCTGCGGCTGCTGGACCTGACGGCCCGCGTGCTCGGCGATGACTTCGATGTTGAGGTAATTGAGGCGCATCACCGGCACAAGCGCGATGCGCCTTCAGGCACGGCGCTGCGTATGGGCGACGTGGTGGCCGAGGCCCTTGGCAGAACCATCCAGGACTGCGCGGTTTATGGCCGTCAGGGATTCAGCGGCGAGCGGCCTCGCGGTCAGATAGGTTTCAGTGTACTGCGTGCCGGAGAGATCGTTGGTGAGCACACGGTCATGTTTGCAGGTGCCGGGGAGCGCGTGGAGATCACACACCGGGCGCAGAGCCGCCTGGCTTTTGCTGACGGGGCGCTGCGTGCAGCCCGCTGGGTTGTGCAGCAGCACAAAGGCCTCTTTGACATGCAAGACGTGCTCGCTCTGCGTTGATTTTGTGTAAGCGGTTACGTAAGATTTCGCACCGGCCAATATCATGATTTTCTTCTACGCATGTTGATGAAGCGGGAGACGCGATGCGCATCTCCCGCTTTTGTATGTGCCCCCTTTTGTTTCTGTTGGCAGGCAGGTTTACTTGGGAAATAAACGGTTGACACAGTCCGCCGTACTTGCGCTCGAGGACGGATCGGTGTTCAGCGGGCGCTCCATCGGTGTCCCCGGGCAGGCGGTTGGTGAGGTGGTGTTCAACACCGCTATGACGGGTTATCAGGAGATCCTGACGGACCCCTCTTACGCCAGACAGATCGTCACCCTGACTTACCCGCACATCGGTAACACCGGAGCGAACAGCGAGGACATGGAGTCCGCACGTGTGTACGCGGCGGGTCTCGTTATTCGAGAACTGCCTTCCGTAATGAGTAACTGGCGCGCTGAGCATGATTTGCCGACGTTCTTAGGCAAACGCCAGGTCGTGGCCATTGCCGATATAGACACACGTAAGCTCACGCGGTTGTTACGCGAAAAAGGAGTGCAAAATGGCTGCATCGTGGCGGCCGCACCGCGCGCCCGCCTCGACAAGAAAGCGGCAGTGCGAGCAGCCCGCGGTTTTGCCGGACTCCAGGGGATGGATCTCGCCAAGGTCGTCAGCGTCAAGAAGTCCTACGCCTGGAGTGCAGGCGGCTGGGCCCTCGGAAGCGGTTATGGCGAGCCTGCGCCACTGCGATTTCGAGTCATGGCTTACGATTTCGGGATCAAGCGAAACATCCTGCGCATGTTAGCCGATCGCGGTTGCGCGGTGACCGTCGTGCCTGCGCGTACGACCGCGCACGACGTGCTCGCTCTAAATCCTGACGGGGTGTTTCTGTCCAACGGGCCCGGTGACCCGGAGCCGTGCGGCTACGCGATCGATGCGATCAAGACATTGTTAGAAAGGAAGGCGCCGATCTTTGGTATCTGTCTCGGGCATCAGCTGCTCGCGCTGGCAGCGGGGGGCAAGACGGTGAAGATGAAGTTCGGCCATCATGGCGCAAATCATCCGGTGCTCGAGCTCGACTCCGGGCGGGTCATGATTACCAGCCAGAATCACGGGTTTGCCGTGGACGACAGCGCGCTACCGAAGTCGCTGAGAGTCACACATCGCTCACTGTTCGATGGCTCGATACAGGGCCTTGCGTGCACGGACCGGCCTGCTTTTTCATTTCAAGGTCACCCGGAGGCGAGCCCCGGACCGCAGGACATCAGCGCGATCTTCGACCGATTCATTGAATTGATGCAGAAAAACCACGCCGTGAGTAACGAGTGGCGAGTACAGCGAAACAGCACAGCATCCACTTGAGATTTATCTCGCTACTCGATACTCGCAACTGAAATTATGCCAAAACGCACGGATATCAAGAGCATCCTGATCATCGGTGCTGGCCCCATCATCATCGGTCAGGCATGCGAGTTTGACTACTCGGGTGCGCAGGCGTGCAAGGCGCTGAAAGACGAAGGTTATCGGGTGATTCTGGTCAACTCCAATCCGGCCACCATTATGACCGATCCGAACGTGGCGGACGCGACCTATATCGAGCCGGTTGACTGGCAAACGGTCGCCGAGATTATCGCCAAGGATAGGCCCGATGTGTTGCTTCCAACGATGGGTGGCCAAACGGGCTTGAATTGCGCGCTCGATCTGGACCGCGAAGGGGTGCTGCAGCACTATGGTGTGGAAATGATCGGCGCCACACGCGTTGCGATCGACAAGGCCGAGGATCGTGAGCTGTTCAAGCAAGCGATGCAATCGATCGGTCTGAAAACGGTCCGTGGAGCCATCGCCCACAGCCTCGAGGCGGCACAACAGGTCCAGGCCATGATCGGGTTTCCGGTGATCATACGACCATCGTTTACGCTCGGGGGAAGTGGCGGTGGCGTGGCATACAACAAAGAAGAGTTCGTGAAGATTTGCCAGCGCGGAATGGAGGCATCGCCCACGTCGGAGCTTCTCATTGAAGAGTCGATTCTCGGTTGGAAAGAATACGAGATGGAAGTTATCCGCGATCGCAACGATAACTGCATCATCGTCTGCTCCATTGAAAACTTCGATCCCATGGGAATTCATACTGGTGATTCGATCACGGTTGCGCCGGCGCAGACCCTGACCGATAAAGAATATCAGCTAATGCGCAACGCGAGCCTCGCCTGTTTGCGCGAGATTGGCGTCGATACTGGTGGGTCGAACGTGCAGTTTGCGGTCAGTCCCGAGAACGGGCGGATGGTTATTATCGAGATGAACCCCCGCGTATCGCGCTCCTCCGCACTCGCTTCGAAGGCCACCGGTTTTCCAATCGCCAAGATCGCAGCCAAGCTCGCTGTGGGCTACACGCTGGACGAGCTTAAAAACGACATTACCGGTGGCGTTACTCCGGCATCGTTCGAGCCGACCATCGACTACGTCGTCACCAAGGTACCGCGTTTTACCTTCGAAAAATTCCCCAAGGCCAACCCACACTTGACCACGCAAATGAAATCGGTCGGTGAGGCTATGGCCATCGGGCGCACGTTTCAAGAGTCCTTGCAAAAGGCGTTGCGCAGCCTCGAGACCGACAGCTACGGGTTCGAGCCGAGGCTCGAATCCGCGGGCAATGCGGAGGAAGCGGAGACCCGGCTTGTGCAGGAGCTGCGGGTACCGGGCGCCGAGCGGATTTGGTATATCGCCGATGCCTTTCGCTTCGGCTTCGCGCTCGATCGCATCTACGCGCTGACGCGAATCGACCGCTGGTTTCTCGCACAGATCGAGGAGCTCGTCGAACTGGAGAAAGGCATTGCCCGTCGAGGCGCTCGCAAGCGCACGCGCAAGCTCGTACGGGACTGGAAGCGTAAGGGGTTCTCCGACCGGCGCCTGGCGCAGCTTTTGGGCACCACCGAGGAGAAGTTTCGCAAGGAGCGCCATGCCCTGGGGGTACACCCCGTTTTCAAGCGCGTGGACTCCTGTGCGGCGGAGTTCGAAGCGACAACGGCGTATATGTACTCGACCTACGAAGACGAGTGCGAGGCGCATCCCGATGCGTGGGGCAAAATTATGGTGCTCGGCAGCGGACCCAACCGCATTGGCCAGGGAATCGAGTTCGATTACTGTTGTGTCCACGCCGCACTCGCCATGCGCGAGGAGGGATTTCAGACCATTATGGTCAACTGTAACCCGGAGACGGTATCCACCGATTACGATACTTCTGACCGATTGTACTTCGAGCCGCTCACACTCGAGGACGTGCTCGAGATTATCCACGTGGAGCAACCGACGGGGGTCATCGTGCAGTATGGTGGTCAAACGCCGTTGAAACTTGCCCGCGGGCTCGCGAGTGCGCACGTTCCCATCATCGGTACAAGCCCGGATTCCATTGACCTGGCCGAAGACCGAGAACGTTTTCAGCGTCTGTTACGGCGCCTCGACTTGCGACAGCCGCCGAACGCGACGGCGCGAACACTGAAGCAAGCCGTTACACTGGCACAGAAAATCGGCTATCCACTGGTCGTCAGGCCATCCTATGTTCTGGGCGGACGGGCCATGGAAATCGTGCACAGTCGTGATGATCTGGAGACCTACATGCGCATGGCGGTGAGTGTGTCGCAAGATGCGCCGGTGCTGCTGGACAAGTATCTGGCCGATGCCATCGAAGTCGATGTGGACGCAGTCAGCGATGGCACGCGCGTGATCGTGGGCGGGATCATGGAGCACATTGAGGAAGCCGGTGTGCATTCCGGTGATTCCGCGTGCTCGCTTCCCCCCTTTAGTCTCTCCAAGAAGATCCAGGATCAGCTGCGTGTGCAGACGCGTCAGCTTGCACAAGCGCTCAAAGTGATCGGGTTGATGAACATCCAGTTTGCCATCAAGGATGACGACATATACGTGTTGGAAGTGAACCCGCGGGCTTCTCGTACGGTGCCCTACGTCTCAAAAGCCACGGGGCGGGCGCTTGCCAAGATCGGGGCACGTTGTATGATCTGCCGGACCCTGGACGAGCAAGGGATTACAGCTGAAATCGTACCCCCTTATTTTTCTGTAAAGGAGGCGGTGTTCCCCTTTATTAAGTTCCCCGGCGTCGACACCGTGCTTGGTCCCGAGATGAAATCCACGGGAGAGGTGATGGGTATCGGTCGCAGCTTCGGCGAGGCATTCGCGAAGTCACAGGCCGCGGCCGGCTGGGGAATCCCGCACAAAGGGCGCATGTTCATCAGTGTGCGGGACGCCGATCAGAAACGCGCGATCGATGTCGCCAGATACTTCGATGAACAGGGCTTCGAGATCCTGGCGACTCATGGAACTGCCGCCGTGTTGGAGGCGGCGGGCGTCCCGGTCAAACCCGTCAATAAGGTGTCCGAGGGGCGACCGCACATCGTTGATATGATTATGAACGATGAGATTGATATTATCGTTAACACGACTTCGGACAAGCAAAGCCTGGAGGACTCCTACGCGATCCGCCGGGAGGCCCTGCAACACCGGGTGACCAACTATACGACGCTCTCGGCCGCGCGTGCGGCCCGTGAGGCGCATCACCATGGTAATGGCGTTAATATCAATCGTCTGCAGGATCTGCACAGGGGAACGAACTGATGAATAAAGTGCCCATTACGGCAGACGGCGCGAAAAAGCTCAGGGCGCAGTTGATTCACCTTAAGACGGTGAAGCGCCGGCACATCATCCAGGAGATCGCTGAGGCACGCTCGCACGGGGATATTTCGGAAAACGCGGAGTTTCATGCTGCCAAGGAGCAACAAAGCTTCATCGAAGGCCGTATCGCGGAGCTTGAATCGATGCTCGCGACGGCGCAGATCATTGATCCCGCGACACTCGATACTCAGGGGCGCGTCGTGTTTGGCGCGACGCTGGTACTGCTGGACGCGCACGGCGAACAGGAGGTGACCTATCAAATTGTCGGTGATCTTGAAGCCGACATTGCCGAGGGAAAAATCTCCATCAGCTCGCCGATCGCGCGAGCGCTTATCGGCAAGGAAGAGGGAGACGTGGTAGATGTCGAGGTCCCGGACGGTACGCGTTCCTATGAGATCCTGGACGTGCGGTACGTCTAACAGGTGGTCGAAAAACTCTGTTTTTCGACCACCTGTTAGCGCTACAGGGATGGCCCGGTATTTTTCTAAGGCTGTTAAGGCGTTGAAAAATGGAGCAAGCCGGAAACCGCATTGTGTTAAAAGCGAGAACCAGGCGGCCCGGCCTCCCGATTGTGGCCGCACACCTCTAGTACCCGATGCGCAATAGCCCGCCCCGCGCCGCTCAGATATCCAACGTCGCTGATGCCGTTGAGCGTACCTTGATTGCGCTGTGGGTAGGCGGGATGTGGATCGGCGGTTACCTGATCGCGCCGCTGCTGTTCAATTTACTCGAAAACCGCCAGCTCGCTGGCACCGTTGCCGGGGCAATGTTCAGTGCACTCGATCGCGTGGGGCTTGTGTGTGGGCTCGCACTGGTGGGCCTGGCGCTGTGGCAGGCGGGACATCGCTGGTTATGGCAATGGCGCGCCTGGCTGCTGGGGGCGATGCTGGCGCTGATCGTCGTGGGCGAGTTTGTGCTAATCCCTTTGATCCAGGATCTGCAGGTCTCAGACACTGACGCAGCGCAACCGCGGGCAGGTGGGCACACCCGCTTCATCGTGTTGCATTTCCTTGCGCGCGCGGTTTTTATCATAAACAGCGTGCTTGGATTGGGGCTGGTAATTTTTGGCGCGCGCGCCCGCGCGCCGGGCCGTACACTGAGCACATAAGCGGGTATGGTACGCGTGCGTATGCCGCTGTTCATGGGCGTCGCATTTAGCACAGAAACGGGAGAAATACCCGCACAGTTCGATATATGCCATCATGCCGGCGGGAGTTTTAAGTACGGCGCACGGCGGTTTAGCCACGGATGACCCGCAGGCGGCGTAATAAGGGCTGGTTGCGCGAGCACACGCGAGACCCCTTCGTTAAACGTGCGCAGAAGGAGGGCTATCGCACGCGCGCCGTTTACAAGCTCGAGGAGATCGATAGCCGCTATCGCATCTTACACCCGGGCCAGACGGTGGTGGATCTGGGCGCTGCGCCCGGGGGGTGGTCGCAGTACGCACGGCAGAAGGTGGGGGCGCGCGGCCGGGTGCTGGCGCTGGATGTGCTGGCAATGACGCCACCGGCCGGGGTGGAGTTTGTTCACGGTGATATTGCTGATCGTGTGGTGCTAGACTTGGTATTAGAGCGGCTGTCAGGACGCCCGGTAGATCTTGTGATTTCGGACATGGCCCCCAATATTAGTGGTGAGCGGGTCTCTGACCAGGCCAGGTCCATCGAGCTCGCGGGTCGGGCGCTCGAGTTTGCCGCGGCCGTGCTTACGCCGGGCGGTCAACTGCTGTTGAAGATTTTCCAGGGTGAAGGGTTCGCCGAGTTACGCGAGGCGATGGGCCGACACTTCGAGCGGGTCGTAATCTGCAAGCCGCAGGCATCGCGTCCGCGTAGCCGAGAGGTCTATTTGCTTGGAAACGGCTTTCAAGATAGCTCACAGAGTCATACAAAATCCGCGGTTGTCACACGGTGACGGTCGTAGCAAAATGGAACGAAGCTGACGGCGTGGGTCTAAACGACAGCCTGCTGCGCTGAGTCTTCATTCCCAGCGAACCACCTTCTGAGAGGGAAAACTTGAACAATCTCACCAAGAATCTTCTGCTTTGGCTCGTCATCGCTGTCGTGCTGATGTCGGTATTTAACAATTTCGGCCCCCGGCAGCCGCAGGCCAGCGCGATGCAGTACTCCCAGTTCATCTCCAAGGTCAAGGATGGCCAGATCGACAAAGTGACTATCCAGGGCCGGAATATTAGCGGGACATTGAAGAGTGGCGGGAAGTTCAAGACTTATGCGCCGCCCGACCCGGGCCTGATTGGTGATTTACTCGAGCATGGCGTTGCCATCGACGCAAGGCCTCAGGACGAGCAGTCATTGTTGTTGACAATCTTCATTAATTGGTTTCCGCTGTTGCTCCTGATCGGGGTATGGATCTTTTTCATGCGCCAGATGCAAGGTGGGGTCGGTGGCCGCGGTGCTATGAGCTTCGGCAAAAGCAAGGCACGCATGCTCACCGAGGAGCAGAATAAGACCACCTTTGACGACGTGGCGGGCGTGGAAGAGGCCAAGGAAGAGGTGCAAGAGCTGGTGGAGTTCCTGCGTGACCCGGCGAAATTTCAAAAGCTCGGTGGGCGCATTCCCAAGGGCGTGCTGATGACCGGGGCCCCCGGCACCGGCAAGACCTTGCTCGCAAAGGCCATTGCCGGGGAGGCCAAGGTACCGTTCTTCACCATTTCCGGATCGGACTTCGTCGAGATGTTTGTCGGCGTCGGCGCCTCGCGTGTGCGCGATATGTTCGACCAGGCCAAGAAGCACGCACCGTGCATTATATTCATCGACGAAATCGATGCCGTGGGGCGCCAGCGCGGTGCCGGCCTCGGCGGTGGGCACGACGAACGTGAGCAGACCTTGAATCAGCTGCTCGTGGAAATGGACGGGTTTGAAGGAACGGAAGGCGTGATCGTGATAGCCGCGACCAACCGCCCGGATGTGCTGGACCCGGCGCTGTTACGCCCGGGGCGGTTCGACCGCCAGGTCGTGGTGCCGCTGCCGGATATTCGTGGACGCGAGTTGATTCTGAAGGTACACATGCGCAATGTTCCACTGGCTGAAGACGTGGTGCCCAGCATCCTTGCGCGCGCGACGCCGGGTTTTTCCGGCGCCGACCTTGCGAACCTGGTGAATGAAGCGGCACTGTTCGCCGCTCGTGCGAACAAGCGCCTGGTGGATATGGAAGACTTTGAACGGGCGAAGGATAAAGTGATCATGGGCGCGGAGCGCCGCTCCATTGTGATGCCGGAGAAGGAGCGCATGAATACGGCATACCATGAATCCGGGCACACCGTGGTGGCGAAGACGCTGCCCAATACCGATCCTGTGCACAAGGTGACAATCATCCCGCGTGGCCGGGCTTTGGGTGTGACCATGCAGTTACCGGAGGAAGACCGTTACAGCCACGACCGTGAGTCGTTGTTGTCGACCATCGCGGTCCTGATGGGCGGGCGCATCGCCGAGGAGGTGTTCATGAAGCAAATGACCACCGGTGCGGCGAATGACTTTGAGCGAGCCACGGATATTGCGCGCAACATGGTCACCCGTTGGGGCATGAGCGATATACTGGGGACGCGCGTCTATGGTGAAGGGGAGCACGAAGTGTTTCTCGGACGCGACATGATTACGCATAAGAACCTGAGTGATGCGACCGCAGAAATGGTGGACCGGGAAATCCGGCGTATTGTTGATGAGCAGTATACACGCGCGCGCAAGATCATCGAGGACAAGCACGATATGGTTGAAATGATGGCGCGCTCGCTGCTGGAATGGGAGACCCTCGACGCGGGGCAGATCGACGACATCATGGCCGGCAAGAAGCCGCGCCCGCCGGAAGACGTGGACAGCGGCGGCTCGCGCGGCGAGGCCGGGCCCAAACCGAAAAAACCGAGTCGTAAGCCGCGCGTGAAACCAAATCTCGGTGACCCTGCAGGCGAGCATTGATGCCCGTGTGACGCGGCTGGACTGTGGCGGGCGGGTCCTTGATCTGGGCCGCGTTGGCGTCATGGGAGTCCTGAATGTAACCCCCGATTCGTTCTCGGACGGGGGTCTTTTTTTGGCACGGGATCGCGCCGTCGATCATGCAATACGAATGGTCGCCGAGGGCGCGGCCATCATCGACATCGGGGGTGAGTCGACCCGCCCCGGCGCACGGGGCGTCTCGGTTCAGGAAGAGCTGGCTCGGGTGATACCGCTCATCGAGGCGTTGCACCAGGTGATCGCGGTTCCGATATCAATCGACACGTCCAAGCCCGAGGTAATGCGTGCGGCGGTCGCTGTCGGAGCCGGCATGATCAACGATGTGCGGGCGTTACGTGGCCCCGGGGCGCTGCAGACGGCGGCGCAGTTGGGGGTTCCGGTTTGTCTGATGCACATGCAAGGGGAACCTCGAACCATGCAGGAGGATCCACGTTATGACGATGTCGTGCAGGAGGTGAAGGAGTTCTTGCGTTTGCGCAGCCAAGCGTGTCGGGACGCGGGCATCCATGCTGCTAACATTATCGTCGACCCGGGTTTTGGTTTTGGCAAGACACTGGAACATAATCTCGAGCTGTTACGCAACCTTGGTGAGCTTCAGACGCTGGGCGCGCCTGTGCTTGTGGGGCTGTCGCGCAAGTCCATGATTGCCAAGGTCCTGGACCTGCCGCTGGAGCGGCGCATGATCGCCAGCGTGGCGTTGGCGGTGGTGGCAGTGGAAAACGGAGCCAACCTTGTGCGGGCACATGATGTCGGTGCCACGTGCGAGGCGGTTCGTATGACCGAGGCGGTCTATCGCGCCGGCTAATTCGTGAAGTCCCAGAGGGGGAGCAATGAAGAAGCGTTATTTTGGCACCGATGGTATTCGCGGCCGTGTCGGTGAGGAGCCGATCACGCCCGAGACCGTGTTGAAGCTGGGCTGGGCTGTGGGCTGTGTGCTGGGCGCTGACGGTGGCGACCGCGGGCGGGTCCTGATCGGCAAGGACACCCGCGTGTCGGGTTACTTGCTCGAGTCGGCGCTGGAGTCGGGGCTGTCGGCGGCAGGCACGGACGTGAGCCTGCTCGGCCCCATGCCGACACCGGGCATAGCCTATCTGACGCGCACCGCGCGTGCACGCGCCGGGATCGTGATCAGCGCCTCGCATAATCCTTATCATGACAACGGCATCAAGTTCTTCTGCGCGGAGGGCACCAAGCTCCCCGATGACCTCGAGCTGGCGATCGAGAGTGCCATGCAACGTTCCATGTACACAGTGGACTCGGCTTCGCTCGGTAAGGCCGAGCGTTATCGACACGCGGCCGGTCGCTATATCGAGTTTTGCAAGAGCACTTTTCAGGCAAAGGGCGGCCTCGATGGTCTTACCGTCGTGGTCGACTGTGCCAACGGGGCCGCCTACCAGATCGCACCCACGGTTTTTGCTGAGCTAGGTGCGCACGTCATTCCGATTGCCGATGAGCCCGATGGTTTCAATATCAACTCCGAGTGCGGGTCAACGTATCCGGCAACGTTGCAAAAGGCGGTACGCGCCGAAGGGGCGGACCTGGGCATCGCCTTGGATGGCGACGGCGATCGCGTTGTTATGGTGGATCATGCTGGCAGCTATGTGGATGGCGACCAGATTTTGTTCATCATCGGCGCAGCGCGCCACGCGGCGGAGGCGCTTAACGGGGGCATCGTGGGCACACTAATGAGTAATCTCGGGCTTGAGCATGCCTGCGCGGCAAGAGCTATCCCATTCAAACGTGCACGCGTCGGAGACCGTTATGTGATGAGCATGCTGCAGGCTGAGGGGTGGGAGCTCGGGGGCGAGTCGTCCGGTCATGTCATCTGCCTCGACAAGAGCACCACGGGCGACGGTATCGTCACGGCGTTGCAGGTGCTGGCGGTGATCACGGATTCCGGCACGACCCTGGCCGAGCTCAAGCAGAGCATGCAGGTATTCCCGCAGACCATTGTCAATGTACCGGCCCCCACGGCCGCGGGCGACAAGCGCCGCGGGCGACAAGGGGTCGATATACGGCGCTCCCGGCGAGTCCTGCGTGCCGTGCACGCGGTCGAAGCCGAGCTCGGCGATCAGGGGCGTGTGCTGCTGCGCGCATCTGGTACGGAACCGGTGATCCGGGTAATGGTGGAAGGCGCCGATGCGAAATTGGTCGAGCGTCTGGCGCAGCAGCTGGCGGACGCTGTTAAGTCCGCCGCCCGCGAAGCGGCCTAACGGGTAGTGCAGGTATCGCCTAACCGCCGATTATTCTAATCGGGTTCTCGCCCCCGAAGGCGAGCGCCGCGCGGTGTGCATTGAGATTCCACCGAGCCCGCGCGCAATCCGCTAGCGGCAGAACCGGGTGCAAATTGCTTTCTGGGACGGTGGCCGGTAACATCGCGCGCGCGTAAAGTCGCGCATAGCGCGAGGCGAGCGGAGAGCTTAATGCGTCGACCCCTGGTCGCAGGAAACTGGAAAATGAACGGGACGCGCGCGCAGGCGGCGGCCCTGGTAGACCGCATTCTGAGGGGCACGAACCTGACGATCCCGGTTGAACTGGTCGTGTGTCCGCCGTTCACGTTAATTGCGCTGGTCGCCGAGCAGCTCGAGGGGCGCAGCGGTATCGCGTGCGGCGCACAGAATGTGAGTACGCATCGATTTGGCGCTTATACGGGTGAGGTTTCCGCTCCGATGCTGCGCGACT
The DNA here is from genome assembly GCA_046758085.1 of Acidiferrobacterales bacterium. Classification (GTDB taxonomy): domain Bacteria; phylum Pseudomonadota; class Gammaproteobacteria; order Acidiferrobacterales; family SPGG2; genus VRUB01. The sequence continues at coordinate 19,634 of JBHHZP010000003.1, read as the reverse complement.
GCGGTTGTCAGTACGTCATCGTCGGACACTCCGAACGGCGCACGCTCTACGGGGAAGACGACCAGGTCGTGGCGGAAAAATTTGGAGCGGCGCTAGACGCTGAATTGACGCCCATCTTGTGTCTTGGGGAGTCCCTGCAGCAACGCGAGGCGGGGCAGACGCAGGCGGTCGTCGCAAACCAGCTTGGCGCCGTGCTCGCAGCCCACGGGATTGAGCCGTTTCGCAACGCCGTGATTGCCTACGAACCGGTGTGGGCGATCGGGACCGGCAAGACCGCCACACCCACACAAGCCGAGGAAGTGCATCAGTTTATTCGGCAAAGGCTTGCGGCAGTGGATGGCGCAATTGGTCATAATTCACGTATTCTGTACGGTGGGAGCGTAAAGGCCGGGAACGCGCGGGCGTTATTTGGTGAAATGGACATCGATGGTGGCCTGATCGGCGGCGCCTCGCTCGATGCAGATGAGTTTCTGGAGATTTATCGGGCGGCGAGCTGATCGCGAGGGGCGAATATGCAAGAACTGGTTCTTGTTTTACATGTGCTGGCAGCGGTGGGTCTGGTGACCCTGGTGTTGCTGCAGCAGGGAAAAGGCGCCGACGTCGGGGCGGCATTCGGCAGCGGCGCCTCGCAGACGCTGTTTGGGGCTCGCGGCTCGGCCAACTTTCTCACGCGTGTTACGGCTGTGCTGGCCACGGTCTTTTTTATCACGAGCATGACGCTGACGGCGTTCGCTTTGCGCGGCACGGCCCCCCCGAGCGTGACGCAAGGCGTAACGGTTGAAGAGGTCGTAACAGAGCCGGCTGCGCAAGAAGAGACCCCCGCGATTCCCGAGAGCACGAGCCCGCCGGGCGATGTACCTGAAGTGCCGCGCTAGTCAAAACGAGGAGTGGCAGCGCCGGGCTGGGGGGTTGGATAACCGACCCCACAGCGATCTGCATAGCCGAAGTGGTGGAACTGGTAGACACGCCGTCTTGAGGGGGCGGTGGCGTGAGCCGTGCGGGTTCGAGTCCCGCCTTCGGCACCATTTTCGCAATCGAAGAAGGAGCGCTCGGCGCGCGCGATGTAGGGGAAATACACAAGCTGCACGCGTTTCTGCGCGACGGGTTTGTTTGATCCTCCGGCGTTTGCATAACCTTTTGAATTACAATGGATCTGTGCCGCCGCCAGCTTGACTTTTCGCAAGCCGCAAGCCTAGACTCGAAGCGCCCGTTCCGGGCAGGTATATTGTCTGAAGTCAGCAGGCCATATCGGACTGGCGTTGACGGTCGCCGGGGTTACGGATGCTAGCGAACTATCTCCCGATCTTGATTTTCATGGCCGTTGCGCTGTTTCTGGGTGCTGCGCTGATGTTATTGGGCGGAATCCTGGGCCCGCATAACCCGGACAGCGAGAAGCTCTCACCCTATGAATGCGGTTTCGAGGCGTTCGAGGATTCGCGCATGAAGTTTGATGTGCGCTATTACCTGGTAGCAATCTTATTCATCATTTTTGATTTGGAAATTGCATTCCTGTTTCCGTGGGCGATTGTGCTTGAAGAGATTGGACTATTCGGTTTTCTGTCCATGATGCTGTTTCTGGGGATTCTGATTATCGGTTTTCTGTACGAATGGAAGAAGGGAGCGCTGGAATGGGAATAGAAGGCGCGCTGGAAGGGGGTTGGACAACCACTCAACTCGACAAGCTCATTAACTGGACACGCACCGGATCCATGTGGCCGATGACTTTCGGTCTTGCCTGTTGCGCTGTCGAGATGATGCACGCGGGCGCCGCTCGCTATGACATCGATCGTTTCGGTATGCTCTTTCGACCCAGCCCAAGACAATCCGATGTCATGATCGTGGCCGGCACGCTGGTCAACAAGATGGCGCCGGCGCTGCGCAAAGTCTACGATCAGATGGCAGAACCGCGCTGGGTAATCTCCATGGGCTCGTGTGCCAATGGTGGGGGTTACTATCATTACTCGTACTCAGTTGTGCGCGGTTGTGATCGCATCGTTCCTGTCGATGTGTACGTGCCGGGTTGTCCGCCGACAGCCGAGGCGCTGCTATACGGTATTATTCAGCTGAAGAAAAAAATAAGACGTACCAATACCATCGCCCGCTGAGATCAACAAAGAGCATTCGTCGATGACTGGTTCACGAGGGGCTGTCGCCGCGCACGCCAAGGAAACGCTGGGTGAGGCAATCGTCAACACGATCGAGGCGGTCGGTGAACTGACGCTGGAGATCAAGCGCGATAAGGCCTTGCAAGTCTGTCGTACCATGCGTGATGATCCGCTTTTTTCTTTCGAGCAGCTTATAGATCTTTGCGGCGTAGATTATCAGGCCTATCGGCACGAGGCTCCCGAAGGCGCAAGAACAGGCCCACGCTTCGCGGTCGTATACCATTTGCTGTCTCTTACGCACAACCGGCGAATTCGCCTGCGTACTTTTCTTGACGACGAGCCACCGGTGTTGGACTCCGTTGTCGGCATCTGGAACTCCGCGAACTGGTTTGAGCGCGAGGCGTTCGACCTGTTCGGCATCGTGTTCGAAGGCCATCCGGACTTGCGCCGGATCCTGACTGATTACGGCTTCGTTGGGCATCCTTTCCGCAAGGACTTTCCGCTGAGCGGAGAAGTGGAAATGCGCTACGACGCCGAGAAGCAACGGGTCGTCTACCAACCGGTGAGCATCGAACCGCGGATTCTGGTGCCCCGTGTCATTCGTGAGGAAGGATTCGGTGGCCGAAATCCGTAACTACACCATGAACTTCGGTCCGCAGCACCCGGCGGCGCACGGCGTGCTGCGCCTAGTGCTGGAGCTCGATGGGGAAGTCGTTGAGCGCGCCGACCCGCACATCGGACTCTTGCATCGTGCAACGGAAAAACTCGCCGAGAGCAAGCCTTACAACCACAGCATCGGTTACATGGACCGGCTCGATTACGTGTCCATGATGTGCAACGAGCACGGCTACGTGCTCGCAATGGAGAAGCTCCTAGGTGTGACCGTGCCGATTCGGGCGCAATACATCCGTGTCATGTTTGATGAAATCACGCGCATTCTCAATCATCTGCTGTGGCTTGGCACCCACGGGCTCGATATCGGTGCCATGACCATATTTCTCTACTGCTTTCGTGAACGTGAAGATTTGTTCGACTGTTACGAGGCGGTATCGGGCGCACGCATGCACGCGACCTATTATCGGGTGGGCGGTGTCTACCGGGACCTGCCGGATAGCATGCCGCAGTATCAGCCGTCCAAATGGCACAATAAGAAGGACGTGCAGCGGTGGAACGCCAACCGTCAAGGCTCGCTGCTTGAATTTATTTGGGACTTCACCGAGCGGTTTCCCGGACATGTCGATGATTACGAGACGCTGCTCACAGACAATCGAATCTGGAAGCAGCGCACCGTCGGCATTGGCGTGGTGTCACCCGAGCGCGCGTTGCAATTGGGCCTGACAGGCCCGATGCTGCGCGGCTCAGGCGTGGAATGGGACTTGCGCAAGAAACAGCCCTACGAAGTCTATGACCGGATGGATTTCGATATCCCGGTCGGTGTCCATGGGGATTGCTATGATCGCTACCTCGTACGCATCGCGGAAATGCGCCAGGCGAACCGGATCATCCGCCAGTGCGTGCAATGGTTGCGCGACAACCCGGGCCCCGTAATGATTGAAGATCACAAACTGGTGCCACCCAGACGCGAGCGCATGAAAGACGACATGGAGGCGCTCATACACCACTTCAAGCTCTTCACGGAGGGCTTTTGTATCCCTGAAGGGGAGGCCTATGCGGCGGTGGAAGCGCCGAAAGGGGAGTTCGGTGTGTACCTGATATCCGATGGCGCAAACAAACCTTATCGACTTAAGATCCGCGCCCCCGGTTTCGCCCACCTCGCGGCGTTGGATGAGATGGCACGCGGTCACATGCTTGCCGATGTGGTGGCGATCATCGGAACGCAGGATATCGTCTTCGGGGAGATCGACCGATGATGGCACAGACCAGCCCCGTACCCGTTATAGACCTCATCAGCCCGGATTCACGCGCGCGGATCGACGATTGGATTGCCAAGTACCCGCCGGAGCAAAAACAGGCTGCCGTGATGGCGGCGCTTCTTATCGTGCAGGAACAAAACGGCGGTTGGCTGAGCACGGAGCTCATAGATGCGGTGGCCGAGTATCTGGAAATGCCCCCAATCGCCGTTTATGAAGTAGCGACGTTTTATACGCTCTACGACCTCGAACCGGTAGGTCGCCACAAGATCTACGTGTGCACCAATATTGCTTGTATGTTGTGCGGCTCCCAAGTGATTGTAGATCATGTTGAAAAGAGGCTAGGCATCGAGCTCGGTGAGACGACAACGGATGGCAAGTTCACCATCAAGGAGGCCGAATGTCTTGCGGCATGCGGCGGCGCACCCATGTTTATGGTCGATGGTGTGTACTATGAAAACCTGACGCCGGCCAAGGTGGACGAAATTCTCGATAGCCTGGAGTGAACACGTTGCTGAACGAAGTTTGTTTTGCCCATCTCAAGCTTAAAGAGCCCTGGAGGCTCGTCACGTACGAGGCCGTGGGCGGTTATGACATGTGGAGGAAGGTCCTTAAGGAGAAGATTTCACCCGAAAAAATTATTGAGGAGCTGAAGACTTCAGCATTGCGGGGTCGCGGTGGAGCCGGGTTTCCGACCGGCGTGAAATGGAGCTTCATGCCGCGCAACACGTCGGCGCAAATGTATCTGGTGTGTAACTCCGACGAAGGCGAGCCCGGTACATACAAGGATCGAGACATCCTGCGCTACAACCCGCATGCCGTGATCGAGGGCATGGCGATTGCCGGCTATGTCACCGGTGCCACGGTCGGATACAACTATCTGCGTGGAGAGTTTCGCGAACCCTTCGCCCGGTGTGAGGCCGCGCGGAAGGAGGCGTACGCCGCCGGTTTGTTGGGCAAGAACATTCTCGGCTCTGGCGTTGATTTTGACCTGCACAATCATTTGGGTGCCGGAGCCTACATCGTCGGCGAGGAAACCGCGATGTTGGAGTCACTGGAGGGCAAGAAAGCGCTACCACGCTATAAACCCCCATTCCCGGCCAACTACGGATTGTTCGGGCGACCGACGACGGTCAATAACACCGAGACCCTGGCGTCGGTGCCTTATATTCTGCGCCACGGCGGGCAGAAGTTTCTCGAGATGGGCAAGCCCAACAACGGCGGCACAAAAATCTTCTCGGTGTCGGGGCACGTCAACGCACCGGGTAACTACGAGGTCGCACTGGGCACGCCATTCGCCAAGCTGCTGGGCCTTGCGGGCGGGGTCCGCAGCGGCCACACACTCAAGGCAGTGATCCCGGGCGGCAGCTCCGCCAAGGTCTTGCCGGCAGACGTCATGATGGGTCTCGACATGGATTTTGACTCGCTGGCGAAGGCGGGCTCGATGCTTGGCTCCGGTGCGGTGATCGTCATGGATGAGACCACGTGCATGGTGCAGGCGCTGGGGCGAATCGCACATTTCTACTACGAAGAATCCTGTGGGCAGTGCACGCCGTGCCGTGAAGGCAGCGGCTGGCTCGCGCGCATGGTTCACCGTATCGAACACGGTCACGGACGGCCCGAGGACCTGGACATGCTTGACGATGTCGCGAGCAAGATCGAAGGCCGTACAATTTGTGCCTTCGGTGAAGCCACGGCATGGCCCGTACAAAGCTTCGTCCACCACTTTCGCGGGGAGTTCAAGCACCATATCGACCACGGCTGTTGTTTGCCGGGCACCGGCAAGTACGAGCTAAGAAGTGCGTGGGGTGCCGCCCGATGACCACCAAACCACAGACAAAACCAAATGAGCCGCCCCCCTCCGACCTGGTCGCCATCGAGATCAACGGCCGACCGATGCAAGCGCGGAAAGGTTCGATGGTAATCCAGGCTGCCGATGCCGCCGGCATCTACATCCCACGCTTCTGTTACCACCACAAACTGTCCATAGCGGCGAACTGCCGCATGTGTCTGGTCGAGATCGAGCGGGCGCCCAAGCCCATGCCTGCGTGTGCGACGCCAGTTGTCGATGGCATGAAGGTCTTTACGCATTCAGAGGCAGCCCGCTACTCACAGAAAGCCGTGATGGAGTTCTTGTTGATCAATCATCCCCTCGATTGTCCGATCTGCGATCAGGGGGGTGAATGCCCGCTGCAAGACCAGGCGCTTGGGTATGGCAAGGATGTCTCGCGCTACGCCGAAAATAAGCGCGTCGTGGCGGATCACGATATCGGGCCTTTGATCGCGACCGACATGACGCGTTGCATTCACTGTACGCGCTGCGTGCGTTTTGGCCAGGAGATCGCGGGCATCATGGAGCTCGGTGCAACCGGGCGCGGCGAACATACGGAGATTGGGACGTTTATCGAGCGAAGCGTGGACTCCGAGCTTTCCGGGAATGTGATCGACCTGTGCCCGGTGGGCGCGCTGACCTCCAAGCCGTTCCGTTTCACGGCGCGCGCCTGGGAGCTGATTAGCCACGACGCCGTCAGTCCGCACGACTGCGTGGGATCCAATCTTAATGTCCAAGTCCGGAGCCGTCGTGTGATGCGTGTGCTGCCGCGCGAGAACGAGGCGATTAACGAGTGCTGGTTATCCGATCGTGATCGCTACAGCTATGAAGCTGTGAACAGCGACGAGCGTCTGCAAGTGCCCATGATTCGCATCAATGACCGTTGGACCGAAGTGGACTGGAGCACGGCGCTCGAGTTTGTAGCGAGCGGCTTGACCCGAGTGATCGACCAACATGGTGCGGATCAACTCGGCGCCTTGGCCGCACCGGGCAGCACGCTGGAGGAGTTCTATCTGTTACAGAAGCTTATGCGCAGCCTCGGCTCGGGGAATGTGGATCACCGGTTACGCCAGGTCGATTTCAGTGACGATGAGGTAGCGCCTGTTTATCCGTGGCTCGGACAGTCGATCGCGGATCTGGAGAATCTGGAGGCGGTGCTGCTGATTGGATCTTACCTTCGCAAGGACCAGCCGATCCTCGGGCACCGGGTACGCAAGGCCCAACTTCAGGGCGCGCAAGTCATGGCGATCAACCCCGTGGACTATGATTTTACCTACAAGCTTGCGCATGCGGTGATCACGAACCCGCTCGACATGGTGAAATCGCTGGCCCGTGTGGCCAAGGCGTTATCGGCGCGCAAACCGGGCATACTCGCGCATAAGCCAGAGTGGTTCAGTGCCTTGGAGCCGACCCCGGCGGAGCGTGCTATCGCTGAGGTTCTTGCCGGCAAAGATCGCTCGGGCGTGCTGTTGGGGAATTATGCGGCATCGCACCCGCAAGCCGCGGTTATCCGCGTCCTGGCGGAGATGGTGGCGGATGCGGCCGATGCGACCGTGGGCCGTCTGGTTGAGGGCAACGGTGTGGGTGGTTGGCTTGGCGGGTGCGTGCCGCATCGCGGCCCCGCAGGCACAGCGGCGCTGCGCGGACGCACCACGCAGGCCATGATCGACGAGCCGCGGCGGGGAATTATCGTGCTGGGCGCGGAGCCTGACCTTGACTGTCTAGACGGCACTGGCACGCGCCGGGCGATGGCGGCCGCGGAGTTTGTCGTGATGTTTGCCGTGTTCAAGCCATCGTCGGCGACGACGCGGGCGCTGGAGTATGCCGATGTGCTGCTGCCGCTGGCGCCATTTACCGAGACCGAGGGAACTTTCGTCAACTGCGAGGGGCACGCCCAGAGTTTTTCCAATGCCACACCGCCTCTTGGCGAGGCGCGCCCGGGCTGGAAGATCTTGCGCGTGCTGGGCAATCATCTGGGTCAGCCCGGGTTTGACTACGTGAATATCGACGACGTGCGCGCAGAGCTTGATCTTGGCCAGATCACACCCTCAGACAGGCTCAAGCACCGCGCGCTGGGGCAGCGGCGCAGCGGCGAGCGCCCGGCGCTTATGCGCATTACCGAAGTGCCGTTGTACGCGGTCGACAGCTGTGTGCGTCGCGCGCCTGCGTTGCGGCGCACTGCCGATAATCCCCCGCCGGCAGCGCGCATGAATGCGCGGCAGATCGAAGCGCTCGGGCTGGATGGGGTACAACAAGTCACGGTGAGTGCGGGCGAAGGAGAGGCCACCTTGCCGCTGCTCGTCGACTCCCGTGTACCCGATGGTTGCGTGTGGGTGCCGGCCGGCTATCCACAGACCTTCGCGCTCGCCCCGCACGGCGCGACCACGGTCATCCAGGCACAAGGCGCGTGATTGAGTTCGCCCAATCGGTGTGGAGCGGGATGCCCGGCTGGTCGCAGCTCGCACTGAGAAACCTGGCGTTCATTATCGTCATCCTTGTGCCAGTGATTCTCGGGGTGGCCTATCTCACGTTCGCGGAACGCAAGCTGATCGGCTACATGCAGATGCGCGTGGGCCCCAACCGTGTCGGACCGCGCGGCTGGTTGCAGCCGATCGCGGACGTCTTGAAGCTGCTGCTCAAAGAGATCATCGTCCCCACCAATGCCAACAGGTACTTGTTCATCATCGCGCCCATGCTGACACTTGGGCCGGCGCTCGTGGCATGGGCAGTTATGCCGTTTACCGACACACTCGTGCTTGCGAACATCGACGCGAGCCTGTTGTTTATTTTGGCGCTGACGTCAGTGGGCGTCTACGGTGTTATTGTGGCGGGTTGGGCGTCGAACTCGAAATACGCCTTCCTCGGTTCGCTTAGATCGGCCGCGCAGATCGTTTCCTACGAGATTGCCATGGGGTTTGCGCTGGTTGGCGTGCTCATGGCCGCACAGTCTCTCAACCTGCGCGAGATCGTTTTGCAGCAACAAGGCGGGCTGCACCAATGGTATTTGTGGCCGCTGTTTCCGCTGTTCCTGGTCTATTTCATTGCGGGCGTCGCCGAGACTAACCGCGCGCCATTCGATGTCGCCGAGGGCGAATCGGAGATCGTTGCCGGCTTTCACGTGGAGTACTCGGGCATGACGTTCGCGCTGTTCTTTCTGGCCGAGTATGCCAACATGATTCTGATCTCCGCCCTGACCGCCACTCTGTTCCTGGGCGGGTGGTACCCACCGCTTGATGTGGCGCCCTTCACCTGGATTCCGGGTGTGGCGTGGCTCGTCATTAAGATCTGTGTGGTGCTGTTCTTTTTCTTGTGGTTTCGAGCGACGTTTCCGCGCTACCGCTATGACCAGATTATGCGATTGGGGTGGAAGGTCTTTATCCCGGTTACGCTGGTGTGGATCGTGGTGATTGGGGCGGCGATGCAGACTCCGATCGGATTCTTGTTTCACTAGGCAGCGGGGGCAACTGAGGAGGATTTCGATGAATGTAGTCAAGCGTTATCTTCAGAGTTTTCTGCTTTTCGAGTTGCTCAAGGGTTTGATGGTGACCGGGCGCCACCTGTTTGCGCGAAAGATCACGGTGCAATATCCCGAGGAACGTACCCCATTGTCTCCACGTTTTCGTGGGCTACATGCGCTGCGCCGTTATCCTAACGGTGAAGAACGCTGTATTGCGTGCAAGCTTTGTGAGGCCGTCTGTCCGGCGTTGGCCATCACGATTGAGTCGCAAGAACGGCCAGACGGGACGCGACGCACCACGCGTTACGATATCGATCTGTTCAAGTGTATCTACTGCGGTTTTTGCGAGGAGTCTTGTCCGGTGGATTCGATTGTGGAGACCCGCTTCTTCGAGTTTCATTTCGAAAACCGCGGCGAGAACATCATCACCAAGCAGCAGTTACTGACGGTGGGCGACAAGTTCGAAAAACAGATCGCAGCCGATCGGGCGGCCGATGCGAGGTACAGATGATAACTAGTAGCAAGTAACAAGTGGCAAGGATGAAACCACACCACCAGACCACGATTAGTTCTTTTGATACTTGCTACTTGTTACTTTTCGCTTGCAACTGAGATAAGTATGACCTTCGAGCAATTAGTATTCTACTTTTTTGCTGCGGTACTGGTGATGGCAGCGGTCATGGTGATCACCATCCGCAATCCCGTCAAGTCGGCACTGTTCCTGGTGCTCGCCTTTTTCACCGCCGCCGGCCTTTGGATACTGCTGGAGGCGGAGTTCCTCGCGATCACGCTGGTGCTGGTTTATGTCGGCGCGGTCATGGTGCTGTTCTTATTTGTGGTCATGATGCTCGATGTCAATCTGGTGCGTTTGCGCGAGGGGTTTGGCGAATATTTGCCGATCGGCGGCGCGGTCGGAGTACTGCTGGTGCTTGAGATGATCATTATTCTCGGCCCGGCACGTTTCGGCTTGGAGCGCATTGCAGGACCGGTGGGGCACCCCGCCGATTACAGCAACACGCGCGAGCTGGGGCGTGTGCTTTACACCGATTATGTTTACCCGTTTGAGATCGCGGCCCTTATCTTGCTCGTGGCGATAATCGCCGCCATCGCGCTGGCATTACGGCGGCGCAAGGACACCAAGTACCAGGATCCCAGGAGGCAGGTAGCAGTTTCACCGGCCGATCGGGTGCGTTTGGTGAAGATGTCGGCGGAAAAAGACAGTAGCAAGTAGCGAGTAGCTGGTAGCGAGTTTTTCTTGATACGGTTACACAGTTGGAGTGACAGAATGCAAAACACTAGCTACCAGCTACCAGCAACTGGCTACTAGACAAATGATTCCGCTGTCACACTACTTGATCCTGGGCGCCATCCTTTTTTGCCTTAGCGTCGTCGGGATATTCCTGAATCGCAAGAACGTCGTAATTTTGCTCATGTCGATCGAGTTGATGTTGCTCGCCGTGAACATCAACTTTATCGCCTTTTCTCACTATCTCGACGACATCGCAGGACAGGTTTTCGTGTTCTTTATACTTACGGTCGCAGCAGCAGAGGCTGCCATTGGGCTCGCCATCCTCATAGTTCTTTTCCGCAACCGCCGCACCATCAATGTGGAAGATCTCGACGTGCTCAAGGGTTAGCCCATGTCCGGACTTGATTTAAAGCTCATCTATCTCGCCGTCCCGCTTTCCTGTTTGGTTGGCTCCATAATTGCCGGCATTTTTGGCTGGAAGATCGGGCGTCGCGGTGCTCATACGGCAGCGATCCTCAGTGTGGCGGTGTCGTTTTTCCTGTCACTGATTGTCTTTAACGACGTCATCTTCAATGGTCACGAGTTTAGCGGACCGCTGTACACGTGGGCGGTGAGTGGTGGTGTACCGCTCGAGTTCGGTTTTCTTATCGATCCGCTCGCGGCCGTAATGATGGTCGTGGTGACATTTGTTTCACTCATGGTGCACATATACACCATCGGGTATATGCACGACGACCCGGGATACCAGCGTTTCTTCAGCTATACGGCGCTGTTCACTTTCTTCATGCTGATGCTGGTGATGTCCAACAACTTCTTGCAGCTGTTTTTTGGGTGGGAGGGCGTCGGTCTGGTTTCTTATCTGTTGATCGGCTTTTGGTTTGATCGGGAATCCGCCATTTATGCGAACTTGAAGGCGTTTCTTGTTAACCGTGCCGGAGACTTTGGGTTCCTGCTCGGCATCGCTGTGATCTATACCTACTTCGGAAGCCTGGATTATGCCGCAGTGTTCGCGATTGCCCCCCAGGTTGCCGCGGACAGCGTGCAATGGATACCGGGTGTGGACTGGAACATCATTACGCTAATTTGCATATTGTTGTTTATCGGGGCCATGGGCAAGTCCGCGCAAGTGCCTTTGCATGTCTGGCTGCCAGATTCCATGGAAGGCCCAACACCGATCTCTGCTCTGATCCATGCGGCCACGATGGTGACGGCCGGCGTGTTCATGGTAGCGCGCATGTCACCTCTTTTTGAACTTTCCGATGCTGCCTTGAGTGTGGTGTTGGTGATCGGCGCTATCACCGCGCTTTTTCTCGGGCTGGTTGCGGTCGTGCAAAACGATATCAAGCGGGTAATCGCCTACTCAACAATCTCACAGCTCGGTTACATGATGGTTGCCAACGGGGCGTCAGCTTATGCGGCCGGGATCTTTCATCTCACCACTCATGCCTTCTTTAAGGCGTTGCTTTTCCTTGCCGCGGGCTCGGTTATTATCGCCCTTCATCACGAGCAAGACATGCGTAAAATGGGCGGCCTGCGTAAGTACATGCCCGTCACCTATTGGACCATGTTAGTAGGGTCGCTGGCGCTTGGTGGGATACCCGCGCTCGCCGGCTTTTTCTCCAAGGATTCGATCATTGAAGCAACACGCCTATCTCATATAACCGGCAGTGGTTTTGCATACTTCTCGGTTCTAATAGGCGTGTTTGTGACGGCCCTGTACACATTCCGCATGGTGTTTCTGACGTTTCACGGCAAACCGCGTATGGATGATCATGCTATACATCACGTCAAAGAGTCGCCGCTGGTGGTGACCTTTCCGTTGGTGATGTTGGCGATCCCGTCGGTGTTCGCGGGAGCGGTCCTTATCGAACCGATGTTGTTCGGCAATCTCTTCGGCGCCTCGCTTGCAGTTGCCCCACAGCACAACGTGCTCGCCGAGCTGGGTGCGCATTTCGAAGGTATAGGGCCTTTTATCGGTCATGGCTTGGAATCACTGCCGTTCTTCCTCGCGGTGGCCGGTATCATTGCTGCCTGGCTCTTCTACATTCGTTATCCGCATCTTCCAGCTGTTGTCAGCCGCAAGGCACGACTCATTTACATGATTCTGGTGCGCAAGTATTACTTCGATGACGTCAATGACGTGGTATTTGCGGGTGGTGCGCGGAAGATCGGGCGCATGTTCTGGCGTATTGGTGACGTTACGCTGATCGACGGGCTGGCGGTTAATGGCACGGCGCGAGTGATCGGTTGGTTTGCATCCATTATCCGACACGTACAGACCGGATATGTATACCATTATGCCTTCGCCATGATCTTAGGTCTGTTTCTTCTGATCACATTTTTCCTGCATAGCTAATCAAAAGGTAAAAGGTCGGACATGTTTTCCCAGTACGCGCTAAGCACGGCGATCTGGCTGCCACTTGTCGGTGGCGGGCTCGTGCTGGCAACGCGTGGTGATGAAAATGCAGTGCTCGCTCGGTGGATAAGCCTCGTACTTGCCGGTGCAACATTCATCGTCACTATCCCGCTTTACACGGGGTTCGATCTCGGTACCGCGGAAATGCAATTTGTGGAAAACCGTGCCTGGATTGACGCCTTCAACATCCGCTACCACCTGGGCATCGACGGTTTTTCCCTGCTACTGATACTGCTCACGAGCTTTTCAACTGTGATCGTTGTTATTGCCGGCTGGCGGGTCATCCAGAAGAAGGTTGCCCAGTACATGGCTGCGTTCTTGTTGATGGAAGGCTTGATGATAGGCGTATTTTCTGCGCTGGACGCTATTTTATTTTACATATTCTGGGAAGCCATGCTGGTACCCATGTTCGTCATTATCGGAGTATGGGGTGGCCCCAACCGTGTGTATGCCACCATCAAGTTCTTCCTCTACACGTTCCTGGGTTCGGTGCTGATGCTGGTGTCGTTTATCTATCTGTATTACCAAGCTGGCGAGAGCTTCGAGATACTGGACTTCCATGGGCTTGCGTTGGGCTTGACTGCCCAGATTTTGGTTTTTCTTGCCTTCTTTGCTGCGTTTGCCGTCAAGGTGCCGATGTGGCCCGTACACACCTGGCTCCCTGATGCACACACCGAGGCCCCCACAGGGGGGTCCGTCATTCTTGCGGCCATCCTGCTGAAGATGGGCGGTTACGGTTTTTTACGTTTCAGCTTACCCATCACCCCGGATGCCAGCCACGAACTTGCGGGATTCATGATCGCGCTGTCGCTAGTTGCCATCGTCTATATTGGCCTGGTGACGCTGATGCAAGCGGACATGAAGCGCCTGATCGCGTACTCATCGATCGCCCACATGGGCTTCGTGACAATGGGGTTTTTCGTGTTCAACTCACAGGGCATCGAGGGCGGGATGGTGCAAATGATTTCGCATGGGTTCATCTCGGGCGCCTTGTTCCTGTGCGTCGGTGTTCTGTATGACCGGTTGCACTCGCGCGAGATCAGCGACTACGGTGGCGTCGCGAACCGCATGCCTGTGTTTGCGTCGTTCATGATGCTGTTCGCGCTGGCGAACACCGGCCTGCCCGGCACGTCAGGCTTTGTCGGTGAGTTCCTGGTGATCGTGGGCTCGTACAAGGTGAACGTGTGGTATGCAATTCTGGCTGCCACGATCCTCGTATTCGGTGCAGCCTATACACTGTGGATGTACAAGCGGGTTATATTCGGCGGGATCGCCAATGAGAATGTGGCCCGCCTCGAGGATATAACGCCGCGCGAGATATTGTTTCTGGCTTTGCTCGCGTTTGCGGTGCTCGGCCTGGGGCTGTGGCCATTCCCGTTCTTGGAGGTGTTGCATGCGTCTACTGACCACCTGCTTGAGCAGGTTTCAATATCGAAACTGTGAACATCAGGAGAGAGGCGAAAGGAGTGGGGAGTGAAGTAATGAAAGAGCAGACACGACCGAGCCAGGCACTGGTTTTTTCGCCTCACACCTCACACTTCACATCTCACGCACTAGAGCGATGACTGTCGACGTACCTAATTTTCTGCCCGCGCTGCCCGAGATATGGGTTTTCTCGATGGCATGTGTGATCCTTGTTATGGATCTGTTCCTCAGCAAGCAAACACGCCTTGCCACCTATATGCTTTCGCAGGCGACCCTGGTGGGGGCCATAGTGCTGACACTCCAAGGTGTATCAACATCCATGGGACCGACCTTCCATGACATGTTTATCCACGACACGTTGTCGGACCTATTGAAGCTCGCAACCTACGTGATCATCTTCTTCGTTTTTGTGTACTCTCGTGAGTACTTGCAGGCACGCGATATGTATCGCGGCGAGTATTTTGTACTGGGCCTGTTCGGGGTCGTGGGCATGATGATCATGGCCTCGGCCAGTCATTTTCTGACGTTGTACCTGGGGCTCGAGCTCTTGTCTTTGAGCCTGTATGCGATGGTGGCATTCCAGCGAGATTCCGTCCCGGCAACGGAGGCGGCCATGAAATACTTTGTGCTCGGGGCGCTTTCCTCGGGCATGTTGCTTTATGGCATGTCAATCCTGTATGGATTGACGGGAAGTCTCGATATCGCGGTCGTCAAAGACGCCATTACCAGGATCTCCACCGATGACGTTGTGCTGATCTTCGGAATGGTTTTTGTGATAGTGGGAATCGCGTTCAAGGTCGGGGCAGTGCCTTTTCACATGTGGCTTCCGGATGTGTATCACGGTGCACCCACCTCGGTTACGCTTTACATCGGGACGGCGCCGAAGCTCGCGGGTTTTGCGTTGATCATGCGCCTACTCGTTGGGGGCCTCGAGGGCCTCGCAGTGTCCTGGCAAGATATGATTATCGTCCTTGCCGTACTCTCGATGGCGTTAGGGAATTTCGTCGCCATTGCGCAAAGTAACATCAAGCGTATGCTGGCTTACTCCTCGATAGCGCATATGGGATTTTTCTTGCTGGGTATATCGGCTGCCACGCAAAATGGTTACAGCTCTGCGCTGTTTTACGTCTTGATCTATGCGACCATGGCGTTGGGCGCATTCGGCATGATAATCCTGCTGTCGCGTGCAGGGTTCGAGGCGGAGCAGTTGGATGATTTCAAAGGGCTGAATCAAAGAAAGCCCTGGTACGCGTTCATGATGCTGCTGCTCATGTTCTCGATGGCCGGTGTTCCACCCACCGTTGGGTTCTACTCCAAGCTGCTGGTCATTCAATCCGTCGTGCAGGCGGACATGACCTGGCTGGCGATCGTGGCTGTGCTGCTGGCGGTGATCGGGGCGTATTATTATCTGCGCGTGGTGAAGCTCATGTACTTCGATGATGCTACCAGCAGCGAGCCGATCCACGCGGGTACGGACATGCGAATTTTGATCGGGATCAACGGCCTGGCACTGCTGTTGATTATGCCGTGGGTGGGGACCGTCATCGATCTGTGCGCACGAGCTATATCGGCTATAACCTGAAGAGTTCCGCGCGGAGCACAATAATAGTTCACGCACGGCGTTTCGCCGGTGTCAGGACCCGGCTTGGGGCGCCGCCTGTTGCCGCCGCGCCCTGGAAGTTCGCGACCAAACATTCCCTGTCGCGGCACACAGGCACGGCTCCCCTGTCCGTGCCCCCTGGCGGGGTTTTGTACAGGGGCGGTGCACCGCTCGTGTGTCGCTGACACTGGTGAACCTTCGATAGGCAGTACCTAATGCTGCGGGTGCTAGCTCGTCAGAACTGTGTAATGATGTGGCCGGGAGCTGTGCCGGCTCTCCGCCGGCAGACCAGCGTTGATTAGCGATCTAGTCATTGGACCGACATATCTGCTTCGCGGATCGCGTTTGATCATGCGGTCGGGGCTGCGCCGTTTCTTCTTGGCGCCGCTTCTGATAAACATCTCGGTATTCGTTGTTCTGATATGGTTTGGCGCGAGCCAGTTCGAATCGTTAATGGACTGGTTATTACCGAGCGTGCAGGGCCGGTGGGCGGCGCTAGCGCGTGGCATCTTGTGGGTGGTTTTCGCGGCGGCGGCGGGATTGCTCATGTTTTTCGCCTTTACGATGGTTGCCAATCTCATCGCAGCGCCGTTCAACGGGCTGCTTGCCGAGCGAGTGGAGCGTGTGCTTGGCGGGCGAATCAACGATGGTGGTATGGGCAGCGAGCCCAACAGGCTTGGGGCTGTCGTTGAAGCGATTGTCAACGAACTGAGAAAGCTTCGTTATTTTCTGATCGTTATCTTGTTTCCACTGGTTTTGACATTGATCCCCGTGATCAATGTCGTCGCCCCCTTTGTCTGGCTGATTATCACCGCCTGGATGTTGGCGCTTGAGTATCTGGCCTACCCGATGGAAAACTATGGCCTGCATTTTTCCGAGGTCAGGCGGCTCGCGAGAGCGAATATTTTCCTGACGCGGGGTTTTGGCGCTGCGGTAATGGCTATCATGGTGGTACCCGTGATTAACTTGACGGTTATCCCGGCATCGGTAGCCGGTGCGACCGCCATGTGGGTAGATCATTTGCAGCACCGGCGCCCGAGACCGGGCTCTTGAGGTAGCATATCGAAAACCAGCGAGCATCGGGAATCATGAATCCACAGGCGAGACAAGGCGAAAACGAGCTGCGCATCAGGGCCGCCGTGCGGGCCGTACTGAGCCCGGGAGTATGGCTTGTCATTGCTGTGAGGGTATTCATCGTGATTTCGTGGAGCCACATGATCATACCGGCGTCCGTGCCCACGACGTCTGAAGCGGGCCCCACGTCTTCTCTGGCGTTGTTGGTCGCGTTGTCTCTTTTCGTTTACGCGTACTTGTTCGGGGGCGCCCTTCGTGCATTTGTGGTGGGTGATGGAACCGTTTCAGTGCCCGAGATCCTGCAGCGAGGAAAGGAAGTTTTCAACCAGTTCGTGTGGTTATGCATCAAGGCCGTTCTCGTTGTGTTGCTGACAGCCGTATTTTTCCTTAGCGCCTTGGCAACGGGCGCTAGCGGCGAGTTGGAGGTGCAAGCTCGACTCGCAGAGATTGCACCGACGATGAATCTGATTGGCGCGATCGCCCTGTTTATTATCCCGTTCCTGCTGGTGTACTGGCTGCCGCTCGTGTTTGTCACGCGGGACTTCCGCATGGTTTCGACCATGCGAGCCGCGGTGGTGACCCTTTGGCGACGGTTATCGACATCAGGTTACCTCGCATTCCTGGTGCTGTTTCCGGTGGCCCTCTTTTGGATTGTGCCGGACAATGTACCGCTGGTCGTGGTGCTGGCCCTTGGTGTCCTTGGGGATCTGATGCGATGGACAGCGCGCGTCTATTGTGCCCAGTACCTGGTGAAGGAACGCGGCGCGATAGCGCACGCAGCGTCTGGCTGAGTGCGACCGTGGACGACACAAACCCGGGCCGGCGCGGCGTGGTCGAACCTCGGTAGGTGAGGCGGTGGGCGCGCGATGGGCCCGAGCGCCTTGAAATTGAATCGCACCTTGGTAGACTTCGCGATTCCGTTGCGGGGTGGAGCAGTCTGGCAGCTCGTCGGGCTCATAACCCGAAGGTCGTAGGTTCAAATCCTACCCCCGCTACCAGATTTGTCTTACATTATAGTTTAATATCATATATGGGGATCGAGCCCACAAGGGCTTGAAAAATCACATAAAAATCCCCATTTTATCGGTACCCATGAGCCACGGCGGTATCCGCAGGCGCGCGCGGCGCGCACGCAGGCACCAAGACGATGGCTGTACGTACCCGAAGAAGCCGTGTTGCGCGTTGAGTTTTACGGCGATAGGCTTATAATCTGCGCTGCTAGGGTGGGGCCGGAACAACAGGACTGTTTTAGAAAAGTGGGCTTGACGCCCACTTTTGCGTTTAAAGGACGAGATGATGTCTGCAGTCAGGTCTGAGCTGCGCGAAGTGCTCGAGCCCACGGTGACCGCTATGGGCTTCGAGCTGGTGCATGTGGAACTGGCGGGCTCCAGCCGAACCCCGGTTCTGAGGGTGTACATGGACAGTCCCGGCGGCGTAAGTGTAGACGATTGCGCGCGTGTGAGTATGCAACTGAGTGCGGTCCTGGATGTAGAGGATCGCGTCCAGGGTCCGTACACGCTTGAGGTATCCTCGCCCGGTCTGGATCGGCCGCTGGTGAAACGGGCAGATTTCGAGCGATTTGCAGGCGAGATTATCAAGATTAGAATGCGCGAGCCACTGGCTGGGCAGAGGAATTTTAAGGGTTGCCTCATCGGTATGTCCGGGGATCACGTGGTGCTCGACGTGGGCCAGGAGAAGCTGGATTTGGCGTTTGACAGTATTGATAAGGCGAGGCTGGTGCCCAGGCTATAAATGCCGGGCAGGGCTGATGAGACGAGTATATGAGTAATGAAATATTACTGATGGTGGATGCGCTTTCGCGGGACAAGGGTGTCGAGAAAGAGGTGATCTTCGAGGCCCTCGAAGCCGCGTTGGCGACTGCGACACGCAAGCGCCATCAACAGGACATCGATGCACGCGTATCGATCCATCGTGACACCGGTGAGTACGACACGTTTCGACGTTGGGAAGTGTTGCCGGATGACGTCGAGGAGGTGGAGTTCCCGGATCGCCAGCTGCCGCTGAGCGAGGCACTGGCACGCGATCCAAATGCAGAGATCGGCGGGTTCGTCGAGGATCCGTTGGAACCGGTGGTATTCGGTCGCATTGCCGCGCAGGCGGCTAAGCAGGTCATCCTGCAGAAAGTGCGCGAGGCCGAACGCGAACAGATCGTCAAGCAGTATAGCGAACGCAAGGGCCAGATGGTGACAGGGGTAGTCAAGCGCATGGAGCGCGGCGACGCCATTGTGGATCTGGGTGATGCCGAGGCGTTGCTGGGAAAATCTAAGATGATCCTGCGCGAGGGCCTGCGTCCGGGGGATCGCATTCGTGCCTATCTGGAAGACGTGCAGTCGGTTCCGCGCGGGCCGCAGCTTTTTCTCAGTCGCACCGCGCCACAGCTACTGATCGAGCTGTTCAAGCTCGAGGTACCCGAGGCGGGCGAGGGTCTTATCGAGATCCACCGGGCCGCACGTGACCCGGGATTGCGCGCCAAGATCGCGGTCAGCACAAACGATCCGCGTATCGATCCTATTGGCGCGTGTGTCGGCATGCGTGGGTCGCGTGTGCAAAGCGTCTCGAATGAGCTGGCCGGCGAACGCGTGGAT
>JBHHZP010000002.1:0-55418 GCA_046758085.1 Acidiferrobacterales bacterium | reverse complement strand
GAGAGCCATCTGCTCCTTCGGCATCTGTTTCGACATGGCGCCACCCATGTCTCCCTTGACCTTGTCGATGAGGGCCTGCGCCTCAGCGAAGTGCTTCGGGCACTCAAAAGCAAACGTCGGTGCGGCCGAAAAGATGAGGGGCAGCACAGGCATCGTCAGCAACATATAGATCTTTTTCATCTCTTAACTCTCCTTTTCTACTGACTGTTATTGGCCAAGGTGGCCAATAACTCGGGAGAAACGTTAACTGCCGGATTTTGCCAAACTTGTGGAACTGGGTCCGATGAAATACCGCTTGTGATGCTTTCAGGTCACGCGAAAACCCTGACAGCTTCGCTTTTGTATATTTATTTAAGGTACGCCGCCTAACGCTTATGTTGGGCCAAGATGAAACGCACCTGAGATCGAGGGCAAGACCCCTCAGAAGAAAGCTCAAAGAGCTAGCAGACGGCGGGACCCCTGTGTGGTTATTTGGGGAGGGCCTGTCGGTGACATTTGTTTGGGTTTGCGTTCAATCCGCCATCTGCTGCGGCACCGATCACCATAACGCGGTAGGAGAAGATTTACAAGTGTTGTCTAGCTGCATTCAGATTTCTGATTCACTTGTGACACTTGTGTAAAAGCGACCTGCTTGACCTCCTGTCTTCGAGATAATTCCATAAGGTGCGTGTGCCTAAGTAATTGGCTGTCCCACACTTGCCGCACGCAATGTTGCCTCATCCACACCGCGCCCGGCACAACCCTCGGCGAGCATCCCATCGATGACCACCGCAGGCACCGACTGAATGCCCAACCCTATTGCCCGGCTTGCGACGTTGGGATCGTTCATGTTCAGCACATCTACCGCACAAGACGGACAAGCGATGCGCTTAACGAGATCAACGGTCTTTCGGCATAACGGACAGCCGGCAACAAAGATTTCTACAGTGCGCTTCTCCGTCATGGTTTCAGTCCTCCTACCGCAAGACGACTCTGGCCCATAGGTGGACTACAGGCATCACGACACCTGTAGCCAGTATAGGTTCAAGTTCCCTATGGGTGAACCTAGAACAATCGAGGCGTTAACGGATTGGCGCGCCCGGAGAGATTCGAACTCCCGACCCCCTGGTTCGTAGCCAGGTACTCTATCCAACTGAGCTACGGGCGCGAATTGATACTCCTCCCCGACCGTCCCCAACGAGTGGGGAGGGGGAAGGAATCAGGGCGCGAATATTAGCAAACCCCTGCCGCGGCTGCGACAGGTGACGACTGGCGATTCGCCCGGTGCTGCGCCGTAGATTTGTCAGTAGCGTCGGCGCACAATGTCGAGCACCAACTGGAGAATAACAAAGCACATAATGAGCCACAAAGGCCCGCCAGGTTTGGAAAGCCGCTACGCCTGGATGATCGTGGTGGTGTCCTCGGTGCTCATGGGAATGGGGGCTGGCGCGTTGGTCTCGATTTCCGTCTTCCTGAAACCCCTGATCGCCGACGTACGGCAAAAGGAACCCGGCTCGACCATCAGTCGCTGGCATTTCTGCTAACCATCAGCTAGGACATATAGCCCCAGCGTTTTCGCGGCGCGATTCAGGTGCCGGTCGAAGCAGGCGAACGTGATCTCCGTCGCGGCGTTCGCCCGTAAATAATCCGCCGCGGCGAGATGCACAGCATCGTAGGCCCGAAGTCCGAAATCCTCGACCAGGTCAGCGGCCCTCTCAATATTGGGTTCATCAGCCATGATCTGCAGATAACTCGACCAATCCCTAAGAAACTCCTGGCGCACACCTTTCCACTCGGGTATGGTCAACTTCCCAGCACGATGCAGCCGCGCAAAAGCCGATCGCGCCTCTACATAGGCAAGCATGTGGGTGGCTCTGATCTGCGCTTCGCGAAAAGCCGAGAGCACAATGTCTTCGTGTACCTCGCTTACGTAAAGCTTTACTAAAGCCGACGTATCGAGATACAGAATCACCGACGATCTTCCAGGACCAAATCCCCTGCCGTCTTGCCGGTAACCTTGGGCCGCAACTGGCCACCGCGTGGCCTTTTGCCGTTCCATCGAACACCAGGCAGCGCACGCAATCGCCGGGCGAGCGCGTTTGCCTCCCGTCCCTTTTTTGTAACCGCGATGAGCCGTGCCACGGGATGATTGTGGGACGTAATAATTACTTCCTCACCTGCCGCGACACGGCGTAGATACTTGGACAGATGATTCTTGAGTTCCCGAATCGAGATTTCCATACCGTTATCACTTGTAGCTACATTCGATGATTGTAGCTACTTTCTCGCTTTGCATCAATTCTCGCGACGGCAGTCGCAATATCAATGAGTGGCCACACTTGGCGGGACCCGGACATCAAAAAGCCGGCCTAGGGCCGGCTTCTCAAATGACTGGCGGAGAGAGAGGGATTCGAACCCTCGATGGAGCTATCAACCCCATACTCCCTTAGCAGGGGAGCGCCTTCAGCCGCTCGGCCATCTCTCCTTGATCGACGGTATGCTGGCGAGCATACGCACTGGTCGAAGCGGCGTAAAGGACAAGATCAGGCGGAGTGATCACCCTGGCGCATCGCCGGGGTCTCGGTCTCCGGCTCGGTCACGGGCGACTCTTTCTCGCGCTTGATGCGCTCATAGATCTCTTCACGGTGGACGGGAACGTCCTTAGGCGCATTAATGCCGATGCGCACCTGGTTGCCCTTTATACCCAGCACAGTTACCTGCACGTCGTCCCCGATGTTCAGTGTCTCGCCTATACGTCTCGTTAGAATCAGCATCGTGCTGTACTCCTTTAGCTATTACAAGTAGCGATCCTTTACCCACATCCAAAAAGGCGGCACGATCGAACGGCCTCAAACGACCGTCCTTATTCTTGATCCCTGTTGTAGTTTCCGCCTGCCGCTTGTAGGCAGCAGGTGCCCTTCCTCGGGATTCTTTTAGTCGGGGCGAAACAGCATTATATCCGGTCTCAACCGCGGAATCTCTGGATACATCCCGCCGCGGCGACGAGCCGCGAGTATACGCCCGCTGCCGTCACCTAGTTGTATGCACGTTCCATGCCAGACCACATTTTGGGTCTGGTTAACGAGCGCCTTGCCCGTCCTGATCCAGGCCGAAGGCACTATGCAGGGCGCGCACGCCCAGCTCCAGGTACTTTTCGTCCACGACCACCGAAATCTTGATCTCCGAGGTCGAGATCATCTGGATATTAATGCCCTCGTCCGCCAGCGCGTGGAACGCGGTGCTGGCGATACCCGCGTGGCTGCG
The DNA here is from genome assembly GCA_046758085.1 of Acidiferrobacterales bacterium. Lineage (GTDB taxonomy): Bacteria > Pseudomonadota > Gammaproteobacteria > Acidiferrobacterales > SPGG2 > VRUB01. The sequence goes on along the minus strand of JBHHZP010000002.1, from coordinate 52,175 downwards.
CATCCCTACGCCCACTACGGAGATCTTGACGATCTTGTCATCCCCCGCGACGTCGCGGGCTTCTACCGCGCGGGCTACATTTTTCAATATTTTCATGGCCTTAGCATAATCCGCGCGTTGGACGGTGAACGTCATATCAGTTAGCCCATCCGCGCCCACGTTCTGCACGATCATATCGACGTCAATGTTGGCGTCGGCGATGTCGTTAAACAGCTTGTACGCCACCCCGGGCTTGTCCGGGACACCCATAATGGTGAGCTTCGCCTCGTCGCGTGTATACGTGATACCAGAGATCAGTGCCTGCTCCATCGCTTCTTCCTCGTACGCAATAAGCGTGCCCGGCCCGTCCTCGAACGAAGACAGAACCCGCAAGGGCACTCGGTACTTGCCGGCGAACTGTACCGAGCGCGTCTGTAACACCTTGGCCCCCAGGCTCGCCAGCTCGAGCATCTCCTCCACCGTGATGCGGTTGAGCCGCCGGGCCTCGGGCACGATACGCGGGTCGGCCGTGTAGATCCCGTCGACATCGGTGTAGATCTGGCACTCGTCGGCCTTGAGTGCGGCCGCCATCGCCACCGCCGTGGTGTCGGAACCGCCACGGCCCAGCGTCGTGATGTTTCCGTCCTCGTCGACCCCCTGGAATCCGGCTACCACGACCACACGGCCGCGACCCAAATCGCCCCGTACGCGCGCATCATCGATATCACGGATGCGTGCCTTACCGTGCGCATTGTCGGTCAGGATGTGGACCTGGTGTCCCATGTACGAGCGCGCATCGCAGCCGCGCCGGTACAATGCCATACTCAGCAACGCCACCGACACCTGCTCGCCGGAGGCCAGTAGGACATCGAGCTCGCGCGCCGGGGGCGCGTCGTAAATCTCCGTCGCAAGCTGGTACAAACGGTCGGTCTCCCCGCCCATCGCCGAGACCACGACTACCAGATCATGCCCCTGCGCGCGCATGCGCGCCACGCGGTCCGCGACCGCGTTGATGCGTTCGGTGCTTTCGACCGAGGTACCGCCGTACTTTTGCACGATAAGGGCCATCGAAATTGTCTACTCACTCATCATGAAGGAAACACAGCAGCCCAGGCGCGGAACACCCGGCGGGTGAGCCCAAGTCGCGTCCTTAGTCGTTTAAGAGAATCGTCAGCCGCCTATGGCACCACGCAGCACAAACAGGCTGCGGAGGGAAATCAACACTACAACGCTTCTTTGTTCCTTGGACCGGCCACACCATAACACCGCCCAGGCGCCCTGTGTAGCCGCAGTCTTGTTCTGACTCGTTACACACGCAGCATAAAAAAGTTCACATACCGCGTCTTGCCGGTGTCACGATTGGGCCAGCTGTCGCTGCAACAACTGGGGGACACTGGCCAGCGCCGCATCCAGCTGCGAGGGATCCTCGCCCCCCGCCTGCGCCATGTCCGCGCGCCCGCCGCCCTTACCGCCCACGCGGCTGGCGACCGCGTTCACGAGCTTACCCGCGTGCACCCGCTTCGTCAGGTCCTTGGTTACGCCGGCGACCAGAATGACTTTCTCATCCTGCACCGCGCCTAGCACCACCGCACCCGAGCCGAACTTGTCCTTAAGCCGGTCCACCGCTTCGCGCAGACCCTTGGCATCGGCGCCGTCGAGACGTGCCGCCAGTATCTTGATGCCATTGATCTCTTTGGTCTGCTCCTCCAACGCCTGGCCGCCGCCACTCGCCAGCCGGTGGCGCAGCGCTTTGAGCTCCTTTTCCAGCTCGCGCGTGCGCGCGTTCAACTGCTCTACCTTGCGCTCAACTTCCTCGGGGCTACCCTTGAGCTGCTCTGCGATGCGCTTGAGGCGCGCCTCGGTGTCGTGCACGTAATCGAGCGCCCCCTGTCCCGTCAGCGCCTCGATACGACGCACGCCCGCCGCGATGCCGCTTTCCGAGACGATCTTGAAAAAACCGATATCGCCCGTGCGGCGCACGTGGGTACCGCCGCAAAGCTCGGTGGAAAAATCGCCCATCGCCACGACACGCACCTTCTCGTCATACTTTTCCCCGAACAAGGCGACGGCACCGGACTCGAGCGCTTGCTCAAGCGACATGATACGGGTCTGCGCCGGGAGGTTGGCACGGATCTCATCGTTGACTAGGCGCTCGATCTCGTCGAGCTGTGCCGGCATCAGCGGCTCGGGATGCGAGAAATCAAAGCGCAGCCGTGCGGGTTCGACGAGCGATCCTTTCTGCGTGACATGAGGGCCGAGGACCTTTTTCAGCGCGGCGTGCAGCAAATGCGTGGCCGAGTGGTTATAGATCGTGGCCTGACGCCGGCTGGCGTTCACCTCAGCGGTCACACGCTCGCCGAGCTTGATCTCGCCCTGCTCCATCACGCCGACATGCGCATGTGCTTTCTGCGTGTCGTTCACCACAAAGCGGGCATTCCTGGTGCGAAGCCATCCCCGATCGCCGACCTGACCCCCGGCCTCGGCATAGAACGGCGTGCGATCGAGATAGATAACGCCCTCCTGACCCGCGCCGATGGTGTCCGCCGGCTCCCCCTCCACGTAGATCTGTTCCACCGCAGCCCCGTGGCTCAGGGTCTCGTAACCCGTGAACTCTGCGTCCTCGATATCCACACCGTCCATTTTCATGCCTACCTTGAAGCTCGATGCCGCGCGGCCACGTTCGCGCTGTGCGTCCATCTCGCGCTCGTAGCCTTCCAAATCCACGCTCACCTCGTTCTTGCGCGCATAATCCACGGTAAGATCAACCGGAAAGCCGTACGTATCGTAGAGCTTGAACACCGTCTCGCCGGGAAGCTCGTTGCCCGAAAGCCGCGTCAGGCTTTCGTCCAGAATCTTCATGCCCTGTTCAAGCGTCTCGCCGAAGCGCTCTTCCTCCTGCTCGAGCACGCGCTCGACCTGGGTCTGCGCCTTCGTCAGCTCGGGGTAGGCCTCACCCATCTCCGTGATCAGCGGACCCACGAGCTTGTAGAAGAACGGCTCTCGCAGCCGGAGCTCGTAGCCATGGCGCGCGGCACGGCGGATGATCCGGCGCAACACGTAGCCGCGTCCTTCATTGGAAGGCATGACACCGTCAGCGATCAGGAACGCGCAGGCACGTATGTGGTCGGCGATCACGCGTAATGAGGCGTTATCGGTATCCTTGACGCGCGCCAGCCGCGCGGCGGCCGTTATCAGATTCTGGAACAGGTCGATCTCGTAGTTGGAGTGCACGCCCTGCATGACCGCCGCCATGCGCTCCAGGCCCATGCCGGTATCGACCGAAGGACGCGGGAGCGGGTGCAGTTCGCCGTGCTCGTCCCGGTTGAACTGCATGAACACCAGGTTCCAGATCTCCACGTAGCGATCGCCTTCTTCCTCGGGCGTCCCGGGCGGCCCCCCGGCCACATCCGGACCATGGTCGTAGAAGATCTCCGAGCACGGCCCGCAGGGACCGGTATCGCCCATGGCCCAGAAGTTGCTTTCCGCACCCATGCGTGCAAACCGCTCCTGAGGAACCTCCATCTCCTTGAGCCAGATGTCGGCGGCCTCGTCGTCGTCCTCGTATACCGTGACCCAGAGCTTCTCGGGCGCCAGCCTCATGTCCTTGGTGAGAAACTCCCAGGCAAACGGTATCGCATCCTGCTTGAAGTAGTCGCCAAAGCTGAAATTGCCCAGCATCTCGAAGAAAGTGTGGTGACGCGCGGTGTAGCCGACGTTTTCGAGATCATTATGCTTTCCACCTACGCGCAAACAACGTTGCGCGGTGACAGCGCGCTTGTAGGAGCGCGTCTCACGGCCCAGAAACACATCCTTGAACTGCACCATGCCCGAGTTGGTGAACAGCAGCGTGGGGTCGTTGGCAGGCACCAACGAGCTCGAGGGCACGATCTGGTGCCCCTGCGAGCGAAAGTAATCCAGGAAACGACTGCGTATCTCGGTACTCTTCATCATAGTAGTTCAGCCACGCACGGCGGGTTACTCAGCCTATACAAATTCGCTGCGCCCCCTCTCTCTTGGTTTAGTCTGACTCATCCGACGCCAACGCGCGCTGTATTTGATCATAAGTAAATCCACGATACTGTAAAAAACGCGCCTGTCTGGCGCGTTCCTTGTAATCCTTGGGTGCCGCCTTGCCAAACTTTTTTCTGCGAATGCGCCGCACCAGATCCAGCCACAGCGGGTCGCTGCTGTCGAGCACTGTCTCGATCAGCTCGGCATCGACCCCCTTGTCGTGCAACTCGCGCTCGATGCGCAACGGGCCATGTCCGCGCTCGGTCCGCACCCGCACCAGGCTCTCCGCGAAGCGCTCATCGGACACCAGTCGTGCGGCCTCGAGCTCGGCAACCACATTATCCGCCAATGCCGCCGCGCAGCCCTTGCGCACGAGCTTAGTGCGCAACTCATGTCCGCTGTGCTCGCGCCGCGCGAGCAACTCGAGCGCTTTGTGCTTGGCGCGCCCTGCATCCATGGGCGCCGGCTCAGGCCTCCACCTCCTCGGCCAGCCCTTCCTCGGCCACCACAGCCGGACCCGCGCGGGTGCCGATATCGAGCTTCTCGCGGATACGGGCCTCGATTTCGGCTGCGATCTCGGGCTTGTCTTTCAGGAACTGGCGCGCATTGTCCTTGCCCTGGCCGATGCGGTCGCGATTGTAGCTATACCAGGCACCCGATTTATCCACAAACCCTTCAGCCACACCGAGATCGATGAGCTCGCCCTCCTTGGAAATACCTTCATTATAAAGGATATCGAACTCGCATTTCCTGAATGGCGGCGCCAGCTTGTTCTTGACTACCTTCACCCGCGTCTGGTTGCCGATTATTTCCTCACCTTTTTTGATGGCGCCGATGCGGCGAATATCCAGCCGGACCGAGGCGTAGAACTTCAGCGCGTTCCCGCCCGTCGTGGTCTCGGGATTGCCGAACATCACGCCGATTTTCATACGAATTTGATTGATAAAGATCACCAGCGTGTTGGAGCGCTTGATGTTGGCGGTGAGCTTGCGCAACGCCTGCGACATCAGACGCGCCTGCAGACCCATATGTGAGTCGCCCATCTCCCCTTCGATCTCGGCCTTCGGCGTGAGCGCTGCGACCGAATCGACCACCACCGCTTCGACAGCCCCCGAGCGCACCAACATGTCCGTGATTTCCAGCGCCTGCTCACCGGTGTCGGGCTGCGACACCAGCAGGTCGTCGACGTTCACACCGAGTCGCTGCGCGTAGCTCGGATCGAGCGCATGCTCCGCATCGACAAAGGCAGCAGTACCGCCGGCCTTCTGCACCTCCGCCACCGCCTGTAAGGCGAGGGTGGTCTTTCCCGAGGACTCGGGACCGTAGATCTCCACAACCCGGCCTCGCGGCAGGCCGCCGATCCCTAAGGCTATGTCCAGTCCAAGTGATCCCGTCGGCACGGCATCGATGTTCTGGACCCTCTCCGCATCGCCGAGGCGCATGACCGAGCCCTTGCCGAACTGCTTTTCGATCTGACCGAGTGCTGCACTCAGCGCTTTGGCCTTATTGCTATCCATTGTTAGCTCCTGGGGTAGAACTGCGTCATTGGGTGGTAGCCATTATGCCCCGCTGCGGGGCCGCAACCACGGAGACACGTGAAAAGACGGTCTGCAAACTGCGCCGCCCAAGTGCCTTCGCTGGAACATGAGGATTATTCCACAACTGGCCCCGGCCGGCCTAGCCCCAACGCACGCGTTCACCAGCAAGGCGGCGTCAAGCGCAGAGAAAACGACCATATCAGCGGGCACCGATGGCCTCCAGCCGCCGTCCCGCGCGGCCCGGACTGAGCGGGTTAGCGCTAATATCGCATGAACTCACACCAGAGAGCGCAGAGGGAACAAATCGTTAAACCACCGCCCGTGGTAAGCGGCCCCCCGTGCAAAGTGTGACACCGTAGCCCCTTTGGTATCAGGCCAGAACCGCATGACCTTCTTTTCACTGCGTCCTCTGTGTGCGCAGTGGTGAAATATTCGGCTAGGGTGTCGGCACGCCCGCGCCGCGCAGGCGCGCCAGTGCGCGATCATGCGCCCGGCCCAGCAACAGCTGCGCCAGCACCGCCCCACACAGGGCCAGAAACATGTCCCACTGGGTGTCCCACACGTCGCCCTGAGTCGCTAGGAACGCCGTGGCGGCGGTACCGCTGATCACGGCGACCCACCACTCGATCATTTCGTAGAACGCGCTGATCGCCAAGGCAACACAAGTAACGATGACGAACAGCCACTTTCCAGGCTCTAAGAGCGAAAGTCGTACCAGGATCTCGCGCACGACAATGGCGGGAAAGAATCCTTGGGCAAGATGGCCCACGCGGTCGTAATGGTTGCGCGAAAGCTCAAGCGTATCTCTCACCCAGTTGAACAGCGGGACCTCGGAGTACGTATAGTGCCCCCCGATCAGCAGGATCAGCGCGTGCAACCCTATCATCGCATAGGCCAGGTTGGTGAACCGGAAGGCCCGGTACGTGGCGACCAGAATGACGACGCCGATCACCACCGGCGCCACCTCGAGCGCCCAGGTCAGACGGTCATGCGGATTGATCGCCGACCACACGAACACGCCCGGGAGCGTCAGCACCAGCAGCCACAGAAAGGAATTGTCTGTCTTGGTGGGGCTCGGCACGCGGTGGCTTCAGTTGCAGTAGCCGTGCTCGCGAAACCAGCGCACGGCATCGGCCAGGGCTTCGCCCACCGGCCGCGGGGCGAAGCCGAGCTCGCGCCTGGCCTTCTCGATCGAGAAGAACATGGTCTTTTTCGACAGGCGAACGCCGTCGACGCTAACGCGCGGCTCGGCTGCGCCCGTGATCCGCGCCCAGGCCTCGGCGACATGAGCGATGGGCAGAATGACGCCGTGCGGCAACCGTATTCGCGGCGGGCGCCGGCCGCTAAGCCGGGCAATCTCGGCCAAGATTTGTTTCAGTGTCATGTTTTGCGCGCCGAGCACGTAACGCTCGCCCACCTGCGCACGCTCGAAAGCCAGCAGGTGGCCGGTGGCAACGTCGTCCACGTGCACCAGGTTCAGTCCGGTGTCGACATAGGCCGGCATGCGCCCGCACATGGTTTCCACGATCATGCGCCCCGTGGGCGTGGGCTTGATGTCACGCGGTCCGATCGGCACCGAGGGATTCACAATCACGGCCGGCAGGCCCTCCGCACGTACCAGGCGCCGGACCTCTTCCTCGGCAAGGTACTTCGAGCGCTTGTAGTGGCCGACCATGTCGGCCAGGCTTACCGGCGTATCTTCGTCGGCCGGCGCACCGTTGGTGTGAAGGCCGAGGGTCGCCACGCTGCTCGTATAGACGACACGCTCCACACCGGCCGTCATGGCGGCCTGCATGATGTCGCGCGTTCCGGTCACGTTGATGGCGTATAGCCGATCCGGGTCGGGTACCCACATACGGTAGTCCGCGGCCACGTGAAATAATGCCCGGCAGCCGGCGAGTGCGCGCTCCAACGACACCTTGTCGGTGAGATCGCCGGTCACGATCTCCACCGGCAAGCCGGTGACATTTGCGCGATCGCTCTGCACCCGAAGCAGCACGCGCACGTCGTGGCCAGCAGCGATCAGCCCGCGTACCACCGCCGAGCCGATGAAACCCGACGCGCCTGTGACGAGAGTTTTCATAAAAACAGTGGCAAGATTCAAGTAAAAATCAGATCCAAGATGCAAGTGGCAAGATACAAGAGACAATCAGCTGCAAGATACAAGAAAAATCTCGGGAACAATACCAAAGGTTTCTAGACTTCCTGTTGAGCCCGCAGGCCGGGGCCCGCGAGCTGCGCGACGCGGGCCAGTGTTGCCTGCGCCGCGCGCAGGTCCGCACGCAGTCGCCACAGATCGACCCACGTGCGCGGGCGCCAGAGCAAGGCCTGAAGCAGTGGCAAGCCACGTACGCGCCCGTACGGGTCGGTGGCGCGCAGAATACCGGCAGGTACTGTGCGCTGGGCCGGGTCGAGCACGGCGCGAACGACCAGGAACGGGACGCCTGCGGCGCGCGCGACCTCCGCCACCGCGGCACTCTCCATATCGACCGCCACTGCGCCAGTGGCTCGCGACAGCGCGCTCTTGTCCGCCGGTCTTCCCAAGACCGAGCGACTTTCTACCAGCGGCCCGTGGCTATAGGCGATATGCCGCGCCAGGCAGCGGGAAACACGCTGGTGCCAGGCCGGTTCGACGCCGAAGACCGCACCCGCCGAGGAGACGACGGTCTCCGGCAAAACCAGACTCCCGGCAGTCAACGCGATGTCAAGCCCACCGCAGGTGCCCCAACTCAGCAGGGCGGTGGCTCCGGCTTCGAGCAGTGCGCCGGCAGCATCGCGGGCACGGGCGGTTCCGATCCCGCAGAGCTGCACGAACCCATCGCCGAGCGCGGCACGCCCACCGGGTTGGATTGGCTCGTTCAGGAGGGTACGTGCTTCCGCCGACAGTGCGACGACGACGCCCAGACGGGTCAAAGTGCCTTCGGCTTTCGCGAGTTGTAATAGCGCGCAAGCGCCCACAGCGGGAAGAACTTCTGGTATCCGTGATATTTGAGATAAAACACCCGCGGAAATCCGGGACAGGTAAACACCGGGTCAGTCCAAAAACCGTCCGCCTGCTGCGTGCGCAATAGAAAGTCGGCCCCGCGCCGGACCTCGGATGAATGTGTTTCACCGGCCGCCATCAACGCGAGCATGGCCCATGCCGTCTGAAACGCGGTGCTCGCCTCTGCCTTACCGGCCTGATCCGGGTAGAGGTAGGAGTCGTTGGTCTCCCCCCAGCCCCCGTCGGGCTGCTGGATCCACTTGAGCCACTCGACGGCGCGGCGAATGAAGGGCTGCATCTTGGGCTCACCCACTTGTTCCAGCGCAATCAGGACCGACCAGGTGCCGTAGATGTAGTTCGTGCCCCAGCGTCCAAACCAGGAGCCGTCTTGTTCTTGTTCCTTGCGCAAATAGTCCAAACATCGGCGCAAGCATTCCGCATACTCGCTCCTACCCAACCGTCCGAACAAAGTGACGCAACGGGCGCTCACATCGGCAGTCGGCGGATCCAACAACGCGCCGTGATCGGCAAACGGAATTTCGTTCAGGTAATAATAAGTGTTGTCGGCATCGAACGAACCGAAGCCGCCGTTCTTGGACTGCATGCCGCACAACCATTCCGCCGCACGGTCGATCGACTCGCGATAGCGTTCATCTCCGGTCTCGTGCATGACCCAGGCCACTAGCGCCGTATCATCAAGATCGGGATAGTGGTCGTTGCCAAACTGAAACGGCCATCCGCCCGGCCGAAGGTTTGGCCGGTACTCGCTCCAGTCCCCGGGTTGATCGAGCAGCTGCTTGGATTTGAGCCAATCCAGCGCGCGCAGCGTTTCGGGCGTTGCCTCGCCGCCATTGGCTTCGTGCAACGCCAGACACGCCAGCCCCGTATCCCACACCGGCGAGACACAGGGCTGACAGTAGGCCGAGCGCTCGCCGATCACCAGGAGCTTTTGCAGCGCCGCCTTCGTCGTCCGACGATAGGGATGCTCCGGCGGGTAGCCCAGCAGCGCCAGCACCTCGTGGGCATTGACCATTGCCGGAAAAATCGCCCCCAGCCCGTCCTTGCCATTCAACCGTTGGATAATCCAGGCTTCCGCCTTCCTGATGGCTCGGCGCCGCACCCAGCCGGGGATCAGGGGCTCAAGCCGGCGGGCGCTGCGCTCGACCGCAAGCAAAACGTGATTAAGTCGTGAACGTACCGGAAAATAATTTCGTTCCTGCTCGGGCGGCACCGTGAACAGCTCGTCGATGCGGACACCGATCGGGTTCGTCGCGCGTGCCTTCAGGCTGTACATGATCGTCAGCGGAACCATCACGGTTCGCGACCAGTACGACACCCTGCTGATATGAAAAGGAAACCAGCGCGGCAGCAGCATGATCTCCACCGGTATGAACGGAACACCACGCCAAGGGATCTGCTCGAACAACGCCAACGTGATGCGAGTAAAGACGTTGCTGTAGGCGGCGCCACCGTGGCCGAGAATCGCTTCCCGCGCCCGCTGCATATGCGGCGCCTCAGGGGAATCGCCGCTGAGCTTCAACGCATAGTACACCTTGACGGAGCCACTGAGGTCGAAGTCACCGCCCGGGTACAGCGACCACCCGCCATGGGTGTCTTGACGGTCGCGCAGGTACGCCGCGATCTTGGCCTGCAGCGCCACGTCGATCTCGCCCATAAAGTGCATCATCAAGATATACTCGGCGGAAATCGTGCAGTCGGCCTCGAGCTCGAAGCACCAGTAGCCCTCGGCATGTTGCAGCGCCAACAACGCTTCGCGTGCCGAGTCGATCGCCCGCGCCAGGTCGCGATCGGGAATCCGAGCGATCCGCTCGCCCCGGGTCTCGGGGACGTCGTGCGGCCGCCAATTATCCCGGTAGGAAACCGGTTGTTTCGATTTGCGATCTAACATGGATACCGTAGCCTCTTCAATGCGCTGGAGCACCCCGATTCGCCTGATGCCGGCGCCCAGCATAGCGCTGCCGGGTACCACGAGCGAGGACCAGCGGCTTAGCGATTTTAACATTGTGTTCGCTGCTGCTCTACGTGCGACGGTGCTGGTTTCGGTGCTAAGCCCGCGTAGCCGGTGACTGGAAATCGCCGCGTCACAGCACCTGATCCAGGAAATCGAAGATCCTGCGCGCCATGATATTGCCGCCCAAGGGGGTGATGGTCAGAAAACCCACATTGTGATTGATGGGCCAAATCACACGTCTTGGCTTCCCCATGGCGTGCCAGAGTGCGTCACGGCCACTCTTAGGAATGCAAGTGTCGCGGCCCGCCTCCACTATAATGATTCGCTGCGGATTGACCGTGCCCGTGAACCGGGCGGGATTGATCGGTGCCAGCGGTTGCTTCATTTTTTGCTCCAAGGTCTGTGGGCTCCAGTGAAAGCGCGACAGCAGTGCCTTGCGGGTTTTTTTGATCTTTCGAATAAAACAGGTCGACAATACTTCATGCGGGTTCGCCCCGCCCAGGGCCAGCGCGCCGGCGGCAAAGCGCGGTTCGTTCGCCAACACGAGGCTGCCAACGCTCGCGCCCATACTGAAACCGACCAGTCCAATTCGCCCCGGATCAACCCCCGGTTCGCTCTCGGCCCAGTCGATCCAGCGGCGAATGTCGATGACATGAGTCCGCACGCGTTCGACCATGCGCTGCATGATCTCCACGAGCTCTCTTTCGCTGGACGCGGCCTGTATTCCCGCCCAGTCGATAAGCGGGTTCTCGCCCAAAAGCCGCAAGACGTTCATATCACCGTTGCTGTGTCGCAGCAATGCCTTGGCCATGTTTTTCGGCGGGAATTTCTGTGCGCCCCATATCGGTAAGACGATGACGAGTCTGTGTCGACCTGGGAGCTTGCTTTCGTAGTATTGCGCCGACACCAAGTTCCCGGGCTGACCGTTCTCACCGATCGATGGAATCGCCAGCGCTCGGACCCGGTAGGCTTGCGTCTCGCGCCCACCATCGATGCGCTCGGTCGGCTGGATGGCCGATCGTTCATAATCGAAGTCAAAGCCGAGCAGGGCCGGGTCTTCCGCCGCGATCGGCGAGCGCGTGCCCGCCTCGGCCATGGTCAGCCCCCCCTGGCCGAACCCCAGCCACACGGCAATCACGAGCATCGCGAAACGGCATCGAGCAGGCCCGGTGTCAACTAATTTTTTGGCAGCAGCCACGCTTAAAAAGGTCCAAGCCACCGAGTTTGTTAAGGAGTTATGTTACGTGCAAGAAGTGTAGCAGGCCTTTTGCTGCGGTGCAGAATCTTGCGCCCCGCACCGGCATGGGCGGGGTGCGCGTCACGGGGCGCGGCGACGATCCCGGTCAAGACAGTCATGCATGCGCGCAGGGGCAAGCTCCTTAATGGACTAGTTGATCGAGTACGGGCGGAAGCGGCGCGACTCGGGGATCGGGCGGGGAGACGATGGCGGCAATCCGTGCGTGGTGACATCGAACAAAAGCTTCAACAGCCGATCGTTACTCACCAGCATATTGGTCGCCGCGATCGTCGCGCGCACGCTGCGGCGCGAGATCTTCACTTCATTGCCCGTCGTAAAATCGCGGTTGCGGTTGATCTTTCGCAGGGTAAGCACCGCCATGCCCAACGCCCACAGGCAAAAACGCCGGATGCCCTTTTCGCTGCGCGGAATCATTAAAGTGTAGGACAACGCGTTCTCGAGGTGTGTGCGCGCGATACCGATCAACTGCTCCAGCCCCTCCTCGAAGGACTCGCCATGCTCGTCCTTCGACAGATCTTTCAGGTCGAAGCGCGCCTGCTTGAACACATCCTGCGGTAACCAGCATGCCCCGCGCATGCGGTCTTCCCAGATGTCCTTGAGGATGTTGGTCATCTGCAACCCCTGACCAAAAGACACGGCCAGCTTCATCATCGCATCCCGGTTTCGGTCGATCTCGCACGAGTAATCGCAAAAAAGCTCGGTCAACATCTCACCGACTACCCCGGCGACGTAGTAACAGTAGCTGTCTAGCTGGGGCAGATCCTTGAGCCCATCGATGTCTTTATTCGCCTGGAACACCGACATGCCCTTGGCCATGATGGCCACCGCGCGAGCGAGTATATCGCGCTGGTTGGCAGTAAAGCTGTGGGTCAAGCGCAGCACGCGCGGCGTGTTCTCGATCAATTCGCGTTCTGCTGGAAGCGTGCTTTCGGTAAGCAGGAGGGACAGCTCGGAGGCAAAACGCTCGGCGGACAGCTTGGCGTCGACGGCATCGATAAACTGTTGGGAGAAGCGACGCTTCTGCTCGGCGCTAAGCGCGGGCTCGTCTTCAATCGTGTCCGCGATGCGACACAGCAGGTACGCGTTACCCACGACCCGGCGCAGGCCGGGAGGCAGCTGCGGGATCGTCAGGGCGAAGGTGCGGGAGACACCCTGGAGGACGTGCCGTTGATATTGTTCGTCGGCGCGCGCGCTTTCTGCTTTTGTGTCTGGCTTTTGCATCGTAACACAATCACTGTCACCGGCGCGCGGGCCAAGGCGAGCGCATCCGGTCTCAGCATCCGCTAGAGCGTCTCGTCCAGGAACTGATAGATCTTGCGCCGCATAGTGTTCCCGCCCAGAAACGTCATGGTGAGAAAGGCCATCTTGTGATTATAGGGCCAGGTGATGCGTTGCGGCTGACCCAGCGCCTGCCACAGCGCTTCCCGGCTGGTCCTGGGCATGCAGGTGTCGTACCTCGCATCAAACATGATGATCCGGTCCGGGTTGGCCTGACCGGCAAAACTCACCGGGTTGATCGGTGCCAGCGGTTGCGCAAGCTTGCGCTCGAAGGTCTCTCGCGTCCAGCCCAGGCGCTTGGTGATGACCTCACGTGTTTCTTCCGCGCGGCCAAAGCAGGTGGCAAACATCTCGTTGATATTGGCGCCACCCATCGCCAGAACCCCCGCTCCGATCCGCGGTTCGTTTTCCACCACTAGGCTTGCGACGGTCGCAGCCAGGCTGAATCCGATGAGACCGATGCGGCCCGGATCGACATCCGGTTGAGACTCGGCCCAATCGACGGCGCGGCGGATGTCCTTGACGTGCGTGCGCACGCGCTCGACCATTTGCCGGGACACGGCGATAAGCTCCTGCTCGCTCGATATCGCGCTCATGGTGTCCCAGTCGAAGAGATAGTTCTTGCCCAGTATGCGCAAGATGTTCATCTCCCCATCGCTGTAATGCATCAGGCTCTCGGTGATCTTGCGCGACGGATAGGTATGGGTACCCCAGATAGGCAGGACCACAATCAGCTTTTTCTTGCCCGGCCGCTTGCTCTGGTAGTACAGTGCAGTGACGAGATTGCCTTCCTGACCGTTGTCACCGATGGAGGGAAAAGACAGGGACTGTACGATGTAGTGCTTGGTCTCGCGCTCCCGGTCTATGTAAGAATTCGGATTGATGATGAACTTCTCGTAGTCGAAACCTAGGTGCAGCTGAGACGGCGCCAGCGATGCGAGCTGCGCAGTGTCGGTCGCCTGGGCAAGCGACAAACTGCCGCCCCAACCCGCCAGCAATGCGGCTAACAAAAACCTCACCAAACGTTTTGGTACCGGTAACACGTTTTCAACTCCTCTTATTTGAAGACCGCCAACCGGAAATCCGCCCGGCCGTTACAACCAGCGTTAAGTTATTAGATTTTCAGGAACTTCGATCTATTTTACTGTATGACATACAGACCTGTCAGTAATTCCAATCCTTACAAGCCTGCGAAAGTGCCGCCACAAAGATCCCTATCCGACAAAAGACATTCCCCGGACGACGAACCGCGTTCATGCCCACGTCAGCCGGCCCGTGATCCCAAGTCTTTACCGTAGACGCGCCCTTTCCATTGAGAACCCCGTCCGTGCCAATAGCGCAGCGCCGAGGTCCACGTCATGGCGAGATAAAGCGTGGCGGTAACTGGCAACGCGAGCGCCCACAGTGGCGATCGCCGGTAGAACTTCAGGGTCGGCAGAAAGCTCGCCATCATCGCCCCTAGCGCCAATGCCGATAACGTCCGTGCCGAAAGGCTAGGCGCCAGCAGGCCACCCAGCGGCAGCCAGAATGCTGCGGCGAAGAGTGTCGTGCAACCCAGCAGCAAGCCGATCGAGTAGCGCAGTTGCGTGAAGGCTGAACGGGCCACCATGTTCCAGATCGCGCCGAGATCGTCGTAGGCCCGAACACTGTGCACCGAATGGCTCAGGCCCACCCAGGTCTTGTAGCCGCGCGCTTTGACCTGTCGTGCAAGTGCACAATCATCGATAAGCGCATCTCGCAGCGCGCCAAATCCGCCGAGCTCGTCGAGGACTTGTGTGTGCAACAGCACGCAGCCGCCGGCGGCCGCTGCGACCCTGTGCCGGCGCGGGTCGTTGGACAGTCGAAAGGGATAAAGCAGCTTGAAGAAATACACGAACGCGGGCATTAGCAGTTTCTCCCACGTCGTTTTCATGCGCAGCGCCGCCATCAAGGACGCGAGCCCCAAGCCATCATGCGCCATCTTGTCTCGCAACCGCACGAGGATGCCCGGCTGCAAGGCGATGTCTGCGTCGATCAACAGAGTGAACGGGCGGCTCGCGTGCACCCGCCCCTGCTCCAGCGCCCACAGCTTGCCGGTCCACCCGGCAGGTAAAGGCCGCCCGTTCACGACACACAGGCCGTGCCCAGCCGCGGCGCGTGCGGCCTCACTCGTGCCATCGCTAGATTCATCGTCCACGAGCACAATCCTGAGGTTTTGCCCCTGTGCATCGAGCGCAGCAAGCGCTTGGCCGATCAACGCAGCCTCGTTGCGGGCGGGGATGAGCACGGTGACATCGCCGAGATCGGCGTTCGGTGTCGGAGACTCGGCGTCCAACAGCTCGCGCACCCGCCATGGGCGCCACGGGAGGATCAGAATGGAAACCCACACGATGGCCCCGGGGAGGGCCAGGAATAGCCAAGCCATCTAAGCGGCGCGTTCCTCGCCTGCGGATTCGCCGTCTTTGCTGTCAAACTTGATGGCCGCTCCCGGCGGTGGGTCCGGGTAGGTGATTGGCAGCTCCGGTGCCATCGGTCCCTCGGTGCGCGGTCCGCGCAGGAATATCTTCAGCGCCTTTAACGGATGCGCAAAGGTATCGTTGACAGCAGTTGGCTCGTAGCCACAGTGCACCATGCAGTTCGCGCATTTGGGATGGCGCCCGGTGCCGTAGCGCTCCCAGTCGGTGTGCTCGATGAGTTCCTTGAAGCTTGACGTATAGCCCTCATCGACCAAGAGATAACACGGCTTTTGCCAGCCAAAGATATTGCGCGTGGGGTTACCCCACGGGGTGCATTCGTAGGTCTGGTTTCCGGCAAGGAAATCCAGAAACAGCGCCGACTGATTAAACCGCCATTTACGGCCCTTGCCACGCTTGAAAATGTCACGGAAGAGCTGCTTGCTACCGGCACGCTGCAGAAAAACATCCTGCTGCGGCGCGTGCTCGTAACTGTAGCCCGGGGAGATGGTCACGCCTTCGACGCCGAGGTCGCGCGCATAATCCAGAAACTCCGCAATTTCCTCTGCCGACTCGCCCTGGAACAACGTACAATTCAATGTCACGCGAAAGCCTTTACCGAGCGCCAGCTTTACGACCTCAATCACCTTGTCGAACACCCCGTGGCGGCATACCGATGCATCGTGGCGGTCGCGGTTGCCATCGAGATGGACCGAGAACGTCAGGTATGGCGAGGGTGTAAATTCATCGATTCGCCGCTTCAGCAGCAAGGCATTGGTGCACAGGTACACGAACTTCTTGCGGGCGATGATACCCTCGACGATTTGCGTGATTCCTTTGTGGATGAGCGGCTCACCGCCGGGTATGGACACGATCGGCGCCCCGCACTCATCGACTGCCGCCAGGCACTCCTCCACGCTCAAGCGCTTTTGCAGAATCGGCTTAGGGTAATCGATCTTCCCGCATCCCGCGCAGGCCAGGTTGCACTGAAACAGCGGTTCCAGCATGAGCACGAGCGGGTAGCGGCGCACGCCGCGCAACTTCTGAGCGAGAATATAGCGACCCACCCGGTATTGTTGAATTAGTGGTACACCCATGGATGTATGACAGATTCCTTTTTATGGTCGGATTGAAGCGGTTTCCACGAATTCAGCAAGTATAGCGAGCGTCACATCGCGCGAACGCCGTACTCGTGCGTCCGGGCAAATCGAACGTACACATCGGTGAACGAAATGTCCAGTGCCCGGGACGCAAGCTGCCAGGTTAGCCGCTAACGCCGATAAGCCATCTTGCTCGCGCGGCACAGCGCCCCTCGTCGCCGGCCCGTGGGTCGCACGGATGTGCGCTCATGCACGCATTGGTATGAATGACACGCCTGATGCGCGTGCGTTCCACGATTCCAACACTTGTAGCAACCTGTGGCAGGTAGACAAAACACATACTTTTTTTATGGAAAATAGCTTCGCCGCTTCACGCGAATGTACGGCGCCACAGACCTTGCTCGACCGCGTGTGAGATCCGTTGACTGCCCGAGGATGACGCCCGGGCGCCCGGCTGGAAATAGAGCAGGGTATTTGGCGGTCCTATAGATTAGACGACATTCTTTGCGCGGCGAGCCGGCTATTCGCCGGTCGCGGTGGCGAGTTCGGGGCGGCCTGCCCCGCGGCGCTGAGAGTGGCATCGCCCGGGGGACAAAAGCCACGCGCTTCGTGGCACTACCCAGCAAGATCTGTAATACTTCTAATTCCTAACATAGAAGATTACTCGAACCGGGGACAGGGCCAAGGCTAGGAGGAAGCGGTGAGGAAAACTGGACACCGGCGGGTCAACGACCGTCAGACAGATTTCGGGAACTGCTCTCGCACGTTAGCTGTTCTGCAGGCAAACAAGGCGCGCTGTGCATTGGTTCCGCGAGTCTTAATCGTGCGCCGCTCGCGTATAACCCCTACATCCATCTGATATCATGGACATGAGCCGCCAAACCGCCTACACGATCCTCGAGTCCATAGACCTGCCGGAGGACCTGCGCCGGTTGCCGGAATCCGAGCTCGAGCCGCTCGCCAAGGAGGTGCGTGATTACCTGATTCATTCAATAGCGCAATGCGGCGGACACCTCGGCGCCGGGCTCGGTACGATCGAGCTGACGATCGCGCTGCACTACGTCTTCAACACGCCGGACGACCGGCTGGTGTGGGATGTGGGCCACCAGGCTTATCCGCACAAAATCCTGACGGGACGGCGCGATCGCATGAGCACCATTCGCCAGAAGGACGGCCTGGCGCCGTTCCTGCGTCGTAGCGAAAGCCCGTATGACGCATTCGGCGCAGGCCACTCCAGCACTTCCATCAGTGCGGCCTTGGGCATGGCCGTGGCGGCAGCGCGCGAGGGCAGTGACCGTAAGGCAGTCGCCATCATCGGTGATGGCGGCATGACGGCAGGCCTGGCCTACGAGGCGCTCGATCACGCGGGCGACCTCAAATCAGATGTGCTCGTGGTGCTGAACCACAACGACATGTCTATCTCCCCTAATGTGGCCGCCCTGTCCAAGTATCTGGCGCGCGTACTCTCCGGCAAGTTTTACCGGACCATGCGTGAGAGCGGCGACAAGGTGCTGCGCCACATTCCACCCGTGTGGGAGCTTGCGCACCGTACCTCGTTGCATATGAAGGGTATGGTCGTTCCCGGGACGTTTTTCGAAGAGCTGGGCTTCGACTACTTTGGACCGATCGATGGCCACGATCTGCCGACCCTGGTGAAAACGCTCAAGAACCTGCGTTCGTTGCAAGGACCGCGGCTGCTGCACGTGGTCACGCGCAAGGGCAAAGGCTATGCGCTTGCCGAGGCGGATCCGGTGAAATACCACGGTGTCTCCCCGTTTGATCCCAATGTCGGTATCGTGCCTTCGAAGTCCAAGGGGGGGCCGACCTACACGCAGGTGTTTGGCGAATGGCTGTGCGACATGGCCAGACGCGATGAGCGCTTGATCGGAATCACACCGGCGATGTGCGAAGGATCGGGTCTGGTGCAGTTCCAGAAACAGTACCCAGATCGCTATTTCGATGTCGGTATAGCCGAGCAACACAGCGTCACGTTTGCCGCCGGCGTGGCAGCGGACGGTCTGAAGCCGGTGGTGGCAATCTACTCTACCTTCCTGCAGCGCGCCTACGATCAGCTGATCCACGACGTGATGGTGCAGGATTTGCCAGTGCTGTTCGCCATCGATCGCGCCGGCGTAGTCGGACCCGATGGCGCGACCCACAATGGCAGTTACGATTTGAGCTATCTGCGTTGCCTGCCCGGGATGGTGATCATGGCTCCGGCCGATGAGAACGAATGCCGGCAGATGCTCTATACCGGCTTCCAGCTCAATCAGCCGGCAGCGGTACGTTATCCACGTGGCAAAGGCCCCGGTGTCGCCGTCAAGAAAACCATGAAGACATTGCCGATCGGCAAGGCCGAGCCGCGCCGCAACGGCAAGGAGATCGCAGTGCTGGCGTTTGGCGCGATGGTCGCCCCGGCAATGGAGGCCGCCGAGGAACTCGATGCAACGGTGATCAATATGCGTTTCGTCAAACCGCTGGATGAGGAATTGGTCCTCCAGCTCGCGGACACGCATGCTGGACTTGTCACGATTGAGGACAATGTCGTCCCAGGCGGCGCGGGCGGTGCCGTGAACGAATGCCTGGCGGCACACTCGAAGCTGGTGCCGGTATTGAATCTGGGGTTGCCCGACAGCTTGATCGAGACCGGGACACGCGAGGAGATGCTGGCGGAGGCCGGACTCGATGCTGCCGGCATACTGCGGTCTATTCAACAGCGGTTCCGCCCCGAGATCGTCCCCAAGGCGATTGCCGCCGAAACCGCCTAAGACGCAAGCCCGCGCATGCCGCCTGCTTCACACGGCGGCGTTCATGATAGCCAACCAGTCGCCGAGCAAATCACGCCCAACGACGGCATAGTAGAACGTCGTTCCCAACAAGGCGTGCGATATCGCGATCGGCAACACAACCCGGTCACGCAGATAGGAGTAGCTCCAGAAAACGCCGGCCACCATCGCGAGCAGCATCAACGGCAGATAAGGCAGATGCACCAGCCCGAACGCGACGCCGTTGACCGCCGCCAGGACAAAAGGGGACAAGGGCAGCAATACGCGTAGTCGCCCCAGCAGATAAAACTGAAAGATCGTCTGCTGTAACAACGCCCAGGGCAGATATAGCGCCAGCGCCAGCAGCAGGTTCATGAACACGACCTGGTGGCCCTGCCAGGCGCCCCAGGCAAAAAAAGCCAGTAGCGGCGGGACGGTCAGAACGGTAAGCGTGATGGCCGACCAGCGCAGCCGTTTGGATCGCGGTCTGTCCGTGGGTCCCCAGATCCGGTCGCGGGTATACTTCGCGGTAAGTACAACGTACAACACAAACGCGATTGCGGCCGTAGCATAAAGACCCATACCGCGGGGGGCAAAGTACAAGAACAGCGGGGTCAAGAGCAGCAAAAGCCCAAGTTCCAATGCGACCCACCTTTTCACCGAGGTCGACGGGATACCCCCCATCGTAGATCCGTTAGTTATCAAAAATGCTTCCTCCTGAATCTAGTCATCCCTGCCCGCCTTGCGGCGAGAGATCTCCTTTGCCACCGCGGCCCCGTTATATAGGGACCGGACAACGGCACCCGGGTATTACCGCTATTACTGCGAATGATGGAAAGTGAAGTGCGCGTTAGCCCGTTGCTTGCGTGCCGTTCGCTTCCTTTGCGCACGCCGCAACGGCATAGCGGGAGTTGACGGTAGACTCAAGCACTGTGTGCGGTCTTTTTCGCGATCAGGGCATCGAGTTCCTGCTTCAACCGGGGAAGGATCTCGTCGTACGGGTAGGCACCCAAGGGCTCGCTTCCGCGTTTGAGATTCACGAGTTTTGGGCCACACCACAGGCCCAGGTCAGCATCGTCGGTTTCCCCCGGGCCGTTCACGCGACAGCCCATGACCGCGATAGTGAGCGCATACGGGTTCGCATATTGCGTCATTTCCTTGACTTGCTGGGCGAGATCAATGAAGGCCTCGTTTTCGACCCGCGAACAACTTGGACAACTAATAATGTTCAACGTGTCCTTGCCGTAATCCACCACGCTACGAACACGCCCCGCGGCGATATCCGCCAGGATCTCGCGACCGGCCCTGATCTCCTCACCTTTCCGATGGTTGGGCACGGTCAGCGAGACGCGGATAGTATCGCCGATACCACGACTGATAAGCTGCTCAAACGCAATGCGTGTCTTGATGATGCCGTCCGGCGGGAGCCCAGCCTCGGTCACGCCCAGGTGCAACGGTACGTCGGGGCGCGCCTCGGCAAAACGCTTGTTCGCTTCGATTACCTTTGCCGGATCCGAGTCCTTAAGCGAGACACAGAAGCGTGTGAAACCGAGTTTGTCGAGCAACTCGCAGTGCTCCAGCGCGCTCTCCAGCATAGGCGAGATCGAATCGTCGGCCGCGTACCGTTGTGCCTTGTCTGGATCGACAGAGCCACAGTTGACGCCGACACGCAGTGCGCAGTCATGTTCACCGGCGGCATCGACCAGGAATCTGACTTTGTCCTGCCAGGGTTTCTTGCGTTCGTGGTGGTACAGGTGTCCGGGATTATAGCGGATCTTGTTGACATGTGGCGCAGCATCGCCCGCCAATCGATAGCTCTCCTGGAGGTCGACCGTCAGATTAGCCGGTACCTGCGCGCGAATATGGCTAAGCGCCGCCACGTCCCTGCGGTTATCCACGGCAATGCGAATTATGTCGGCGCCGGCCGTGACCAGCTCGTTTATTTGCGCCACTGTCGCATCGACATTCTGAGTACGCGTCGCACACATGCTCTGCACCGCGATCGGGTTGCCGTTGCCGATGGTGACCGAACCGATGCCAACGGCTCGGGTCGGATTACGTTTCATTTCCACAGCGTGATCTCATGGTTCTAAAATTTACTGAGTGACGCATAAAATATTTTGCATCCTCGCCACGCTAGTCCGGATATTTCACCGCTGAGCACGCAGAGAAAGGAAGGTCAAGCGGTGTTGGCCTGATCTCAAATGGGCTACGGTGTCATACTTGGCACCGCAGGCCGATTGCCGCGGTCGGTGTTTAACGATTTGTTCGCTTTGCGATCTTTGCGCTCTGCGGTGTGGGTTCATGCAATATTCGCCCTGGGTGTTCTGGCAAAGATGCAGAGATCCCCTGCCAACAATCATGTGCTCCCGGTAATAACAAGAAAAAAACAACAGAGGCCTGGATCAGCATTCCCCTAGATTAGCTGCCTCACATTCACGCTGTCCAGAGCAGCGCGCTCTGCCGGAGCATAAACTACGCGTTCTGGCCGCATGACGCAATCCCAGCGACTCCACGCATATCCGCCCAACCGCTGTACGCTCAATACCAGATCTCCATGCGCAAGCCTGTGGCGTCGCACGGCGGATCACCACCCGGCAAACGCACGGCGTGGCCGGCCGCGATGCGCACGGCGCTATGAGCCAAGGCATAGGCGTCCAGTATGTCGTCGGTAGCCACACGTGCGCGACCAAAGCGCACACGCAATGCATCGGGGCCGATGTAGTGACAACCGTAATAGTGTTGCAGCGCGCGTTGTCTTTCGAGCCGCCCGGCGGGCGTCTTCTTGTTGTGCTGCATGGGTGCGCCGGCAATCACCACAAACGCAAGCTCCGGGTGCGCTTCAAGGTATTTTCGCTGTAGCCGCGGGCAAAGCGCGCAGTCAACTTCGCGAATCTTCGCCAGGATACCGAATGCCTGCCGGCTTATCCCGCGCTGGTTCAGACGCGTCGCCTCATGATACGAGTTTGCCCGCAGCGCGCGCCTTGCGGGGGGGCTGAACACACTGCTTTGCCGGCCCCGTCCCAAAATACGGCGCGCCGCCCGATCGCACGCCCGGCCCCCTTTCGCCGGATGGTCCAGCAGACCGATGGGGATATCGATCGCCGCTCGCAGCGGCTCGGGCCGCAGAGCCAGGACCTCGCAAAACTGCGCACACAGCTCGAAGCGCAGGGCCCGCACCATCTGCGTCGCCGGCGTGACCCGCAAGAGCACGACAAACCAGCCGTCCCGGCAGCCGTCTACTCCCGCCAGCCACCATCCATCTCGTCGTGAAGGGAGACGCGAAACGGTGGTGCTGCTCGCTAATTGTGTTCGTGTAGCGACCATTCTCGATGCGGCTCCCAACGTCATACATGGGATTTATCCCGAACGGCCGGGCGCTGGGCGTCCGCTGCCTTTGCCGGCCTGACGGAACGCTTTAGCATAGGTGTGCGCTCCGAAACGGGATGGTGCGAGTCTATGGTAACCCAAAACCGGACGAACTCCGGGGAGAGCGGGCGGTCGTACGCGAGCACGTGGTATTGTGATCGCGTCGCTTCGGGTGGCCCCGGCTGCCCCAATCATGATTGAAATTGACGGTGCGCAAGG
The DNA here is from genome assembly GCA_046758085.1 of Acidiferrobacterales bacterium. Classification (GTDB taxonomy): domain Bacteria; phylum Pseudomonadota; class Gammaproteobacteria; order Acidiferrobacterales; family SPGG2; genus VRUB01. The sequence continues at coordinate 29,271 of JBHHZP010000002.1, read as the reverse complement.
CGAGGGCGGCGGACAAGTCTTGCGAACCTCGCTATCGATGTCCGTGCTCACGGGTAAGGCCGTGCATGTGCGCGATATTCGTGGGCGCCGGCCGAAACCGGGGCTTATGCCGCAACACTTAAAGGCGGTGGAGGCAAGCGCTTCCATAAGCCACGGCAGGGTGCAAGGGGCCGTACTCGGATCGACATCGCTTTATTTTGAACCGGGAGCGGTTGCGGGTGGCAATTATCATTTCAATGTCGGCTCCGCCGGCGCCGCTACGCTGGTGCTGCAAACGATTGCGGTGCCATTGAGCTTCGGCAAAATTCAATCCTGTGTCACGATTATCGGCGGTACCCACGTACCCTGGAGCCCGAGCTATCATTACCTCGCGTGGCATTGGCTGCACTATCTCGGCCGCAGCGCATACCAAATTGCCAGCAAGCTGGTGCGCCCCGGCTTTTACCCGCGTGGCGGAGGCTGCCTGACGGCGCACATCGAGCCGATCGACAAGCCCACCCCTCTCGTATTGGGTCAACGCGGAACGTTGAAACGTGTTCGCGGGATGTCGCTCGCTGCGAGCCTCGATCGTTCGATCGCGCTACGACAACAGCGGCAGGCCCAGAAAAGATTGGCCAAGCACTGCTCCGATATCGACGTAGCCGTACTACGGCTGTCCTCCTACTCCCCGGGGACCGCGCTGGTGCTGATCGCCGAGTTTGAGCAATCGCAGTATTGTTTCGCTGCGCTGGGCGCACGGGGTAAACCCGCTGAGCGAGTTGCCGATGAGGCAGTCGACGCCTTCGAGGCCTTTCTCGGCACACCAGGCGCTATCGATGAACACCTTGCGGACCAGCTCGTTATGCCGTTGTCGGTGGTGCCTGGCACGTCGCGATTGCGCACAGCGAGAATAACGCGTCACCTACTCACGAACGCCGAGGTCGTCCGCGAGTTCCTGCCGGTGGACATCGAGATCACAGGGGAAGTGGGCGCGCCGGGCGAGATACGAATCGAAGGCGTGGGCCGCTGACACGGTTTTCAGCCAGCCGCTAGCCCTTCTGAGCGTGCCTTGCAGCGTCGCGTAAGACCGTTGCCGGCACCGCGCCGACCAGAAGGCGCTTGCCGATCACGTACGTGGGCGTAGCTGTCACGTGCAGTTTCGCCGCAGCCACAAGATTGGTCTTTAGCCGCCGCTCGTAACGTTCCTTCCTCCACGCGCGTGCTACCGTGCCATCGGGCACGCCGCTCTCGCGCGCCAGGGCGCGCAGAACATCGGCATCACCGATATTCTGGCGCTCACCGAAGTAGGCCTCGAACAAGCGGTTATGCAGGCGATAAAAGATATCCTTGCCCTCCTCTTTAGCAGCCTCGGCCAACAGCAATGCCTTGTGCGAGTTTGTCGTAAATCTGCGCTCGGCGATATGCACGCCCTCCTCCCGCGCCATCCGGTAAAGCGCATCCATCATCTGCTGCCACTGCTCCGGCGCATAACCCAGCTCTTCTACGGGTCGCCCTTGTGAGGGATTGTCCGGATGGATCTCAAGCGCCACCCAGTTGACTTTCAAGGCGAACTGCTCGCGCAAGGCATCGAGCCGCACAGAACCGATATAACAGAACGGGCAAATGTAATCGGAAAATACCGTTACCAGGAGCTCGGGCTTCGTTGTCATCTTGTGTGCGCGCGGCAAGAGCCCCCCGTCATCCGGGGACGGGCCTGATTGTACGCGCGTCCAGGTAGTGCGTCAGCGGCGCGAACGGCCTCTTTCCCAGCCGCCAGCGGTATCCCGGACCCGCAGCTCCGCGCGCGCCGTCCAGCGACGATTTCGTGCCGTTCAGCGCGCCAGGACTGGGCGCCAATTGACTCTCGCAGACTCTGTATGGCGTTTGAACAAGCAGAAATTGCCTGGTTTTTCCTGATTTTTCCGCCTGAGCAGCACATTGGCACAGATCTTGACTACTCTTTTGGTCAACTGGCCGCAACGTGCACAAGGGACTTTGACGCATGGGCCATCCCGGCGCTCGGCGCCAAGCGAGGACATCATGGGTAATGATTATACAAGGACGATATCCACGGCACAGGAATGCGAGACCACAGCCCGGCTGCTGGTGAAGATCACGCTACTGGTCAGCCTCATCATCGCCTCGGCCTATCTGCTTGCTCCTTTCACCGCCAACGCGGCAGTCACCAAGCTTGATCACGTCGGCTTGCCTCCCGCATCCTCCGTAGCGAATGCCGGTCTGATCGCGCATCGCTACAACCAGGTGCAGGCGGCAATGGAACAAGGCGACTTCGAGCTGGCCGGCATGCGTTTGACCTTACTTGCCGAGCAAGGCCACTCGGAAGCGCAATACCTGCTTGGCATCGCCTACGGCACGGGGCTCGGCGTCACCCACGACATGCAGGAATCAGTACGGTGGTACGAAAGGGCAGCGGTCAATGGACATCGGGACGCACAGTACAATCTCGGTGTTGCCTACTCGATGGGAACAGGTGTCGCCATCGACGCGGCCAAAGCCGTCAGCTGGTGGCATAGGGCCGCCGTTCAAGGCAGCACCGATGCGCAGTTCAATCTCGGACTTATGTATGCGCAGGGCGAAGGCGTAAGCAAGGACATGCTGGAGGCGTCCAAGTGGTGGTTGAAGGCGGCGTTGCGCGGCGATGCCGCCGCCCAGTATGCGTTAGGCCTGATGTATGTGAGGGGCGACGGCGTCGCGCAGGATCTGAACCAGGCCCTGAAGTGGTGGTACCTGTCTGCCAGCCAGGGTTTCGAACGCGCGCAGAGTGCCCTGAAAAAGCTCGGCCTCATCGTCACCACGTATTAGGCTACATCGGCAAGCACGATGGACGCTGCGCTCCTCGTGCTTGCCAGACACACAGACTTCGGTACCGAATATCCTTTCTCCCAGCCTTGCCGCGATGCGCGTGCGCAGGCGATTTTTTGCTATCCATGCTAGCCTGCGCAGCGTGACCACGCCGCGTGCCGATGCGTCCGGTACGTCGATGCTACTCCAGGTCAGAGGTGGTGAAAGATCCAGAGTGCGTTCGATTCCTGCGGTGGGCGCTACCACGGCTGCGTATGCGTTGGCCGGGGTATCGCAAAGTCCGCCGCCAGGTCTGCAAGCGCATCACCCGTCGCGTACACACGCTGGGCCTGGCGGGGCTGGCGCATTACCGCGAGTACCTCGAAACCACACCGGAGGAATGGTCCACGCTGGATAGTCTCTGCCGGGTAACCATCTCACGTTTCTATCGGGACAGGATCGTATTCGATCACCTCTGCGATGTCGTCGCGCCGTGCCTCGCCGAGCAGGTACGCGGGCGGGGCGCAAACCGTCTGGACGCCTGGAGTATCGGGTGCGCCTCGGGCGAGGAACCCTACACGCTGGCGATCGGTCTGATACTCCGGGCGGAGACCGTGCCGGGCCAGCTGCCATTCAACATCATCGCCTCGGATGCGGACCCCGGCATGGTGTTGCGGGCACAGGCGGCTTGCTACGACTGGAGCAGCGTCAAGGCGCTGCCGCGCGCTTGGCTCAGGGCTGCGTTCGATCGCACTGACGACGGGTACTGTCTGCGCTCGCAATACCGCGAGCGCGTGCGGTTCCTGCAGCAAGACATACGCGCGGCGCTGCCGGACGGGCACTTCGATGTGGTCTTGTGCCGTAACCTGGTATTCACCTATTTCGATGCCGAGCTGCAAAGCGCCATTCTGGAAAAGCTGCTGGTGCGGTTGCGACCGGGAGGAGCCCTGGCAATCGGCAAGCACGAGTCGCTGCCAGCGGGCGGCTGCGCGCTCGCACCATGGTTCCCCAAGCTTGGTATATACCGACGGGAGTCACACTAGCGCTGATATGGCACGAACTCACACCGGAGAGCGCAAAGATTGCAGAGAAATTATTGTAAAACGTCCAACGCAAAGACGCAGGCCCGTGGACCGTGATTCGTCAGCCGTGATCCGTGAATCGTGAGGGGGTAGGTTTTTCGCCCCCTTGGTCAAGCCGAGCCCCGAGTGCAGACGAAGAGCAGGCCCGCAGGGGCACGAGAGGGATCTCGTGCGTCCGCCGCAGGGACAGGGATGGCCCTTCGGCGGACCCCCTGAGTCAAGCTCTGGGGCGAGGGCAGCCGCGGGGTGTGCGGCCGCAGACCCGGGGGAGCGTTTCTTTGGGTACTTTCTTGTCGCGACAAGAAAGTACCTCGCCTTCGGGTGCGAGAACCCGATTAGAATACTCGCCGGTAGGCGACACGATTGTCCGGAAGTTATACTAGGAAATGGCCGCTCGCGCGTGGCCGGAATCCAATCGGGTCGATTGGCGACCGGCTGATTCGAAACCGTCTACATCGATCATCGCACTCGTCAGTCGCCCGAAGCCGGGAACATGTACATCGCGGAAACCTTCATGCATGTCAAAGAAGGGCTGGACGCAGGGGCGAGAAAAATCCTGGATGAGAAGCTGCGCCAGCTGCCCGGTGTCATCGCACCGTGGCTTTATCCCGAGAAAGAACACCAGATGCTGATTTACTACAATCCGACGAAGATCGAAGCCGTCACGCTGGTGGCAAGGCTAGAGGCGCTTGGGTATCACGCCAAAATTTTTTGTCTATAATGCAGTAGCGAGTGGCTGGTAGCTAATAGCGAGGTCAATAATTCGAAGACAACCTACTATACCGAGTACTCATCACCCTGAGTCAGAAAAACACCCTCGCCAAGAAAGCGAGAACTTGAATCCCTGTCCACGCATAGATACCAGCTAGAACATCATCAAGCATCGTACCGAGGCCGCCACGGATAGTGCGATCCACGGTCTTGATCGGAAACGGTTTCCAGACATCAAAAAGACGGAACAGCACAAACCCTACGACCACCCATAGCCACCCCGGCGGCGCCAGGAACATGGTCAACAGGTAGCCCACAATCTCGTCCCATACAATCGCAGGATGATCGTGAGCACCCAGCAGCCGTTGGGCCTGATCGCACAGCCAAATGCCCACGGCGAACAACAGGATCACGGTGGCGGCGTACCATGCTGGCGGTAGCGGCGCAATCAATACGTATAGCGGGATCGCCACCAGTGTTCCGGCAGTACCGGGCGCATAGCGCACGGCACCCACGCCCAGTCCCAGGGCAAGGACACTGGCCGGGTGACGCCAGACCGTGCGCGGCAAGCGTCCTCGTCTACGCTCGCCGGTGGGGCCTTGATCAGTCGTCGGCAAAGTGATCGAACCCCTCCTTGGTGGACGCGTGCGTGCGACCGGTGGCATCCACGAGGCGCAACCCGGGTGCGGCCTCGATGTCGCCGATATAACTCACACCACACGCCCACGTGGCACCTAACCGCTCCAGCGTGGCGGCCTGCTCCGCCGGCACCGTAAAGCACAGCTCGTAGTCATCGCCACTCTTGAGCGCCGCGTCCCAGCCGTGCACGTGCTCGAAGTGCTCCCGATAGACCGAAGAGACCGGGATGCGTTCAAGCACAACACGGGCACCGACAGCGCTTGCCTGCAGGATATGTCCAAGATCGGCCAGCAACCCATCGGAGATATCGATACAGCTCGATGCAACATCGCGCATGCCGACGCCCTCGGATACACGCGGTGCCGGAAAGTTGAGTCGCTGCATTACGATCTCGTGGTCGGGCGCGGACAACGCCAGCTCACCGCGCTGGTGCGCCAGCGCCAAACCGGCGTCACCGAGGGCACCCGTGACGTAGATTCGATCACGCGGCCGCGCGCCGGCGCGCATCAAGGCAGTGCCCGCGGGAAGCACACCGAAGGCCTGCACGCCGACCACGAGCGGTCCGCGCGCGGTGTCACCGCCGATGAGCTGAACGCCGTAGGTATCGGCCAGACGGAACAGACCGTCTCGTAACCGCTCGAGCCAGAGCTGATCGACGCCCGGCAGGCTCAAGTTCAATGTGAACCACGTCGGGCTCGCACCCATGGCGGCGAGATCACTGAGATTGACCGCCAGCGACTTGTAGCCGATTGATTGGGGATCGGCATCGGCCAGAAAATGGGTCCCCGCGATCAACATGTCGGTGGTTACGACCTGTTGCATCCCGGCCGGCGGCGTTACGACCGCCGCGTCGTCGCCAATGGACACGACAACGTCATCACGGGCGAGCCCTTGGGACGAGAAGTACTGCTGGATCAGCTCAAACTCGTTCAAACCGTGGACGGCGAGGATGTGTGTCCGACCTGGATCTCCGCGGCACGCAGCTTGCGTGCTACCTGATCCAGCACGGCGTTCACGTACTTATGGCCGTGCTCCGCACCAAAGGTTTTCGCGAGCTCCACCGCCTCGTTGAGGATGACCTTGTAGGGGATCTCTGGGTGAAACTCGAGCTCGTAGGCCCCAATACGCAGTATCGCGCGCTCGACCGGGTCGATCTCCTCGAGCTCGCGATCCAGATACGGCATCAGGTGATCATCCAGCTCATGCAGATGCGATGGGATTTCAGCCACGAGGTGATGAAAAAAATCCATGTCCACATCGTGCAACTCGTGATCCAGACTGAAATGATCCTCGATCTCGGAGGGAGGCTGCTGAGTCAGTTGCCACTGATATATGGCCTGAACCGCAGCCTGGCGCGCTTGATGACGGCTTCCCCCTGTCATATCCCAACCCTATGCTAGCCCTGAAATTGCTTGATCAGATTAACCATCTCTATCGCGGCGAGTGCGGCCTCGACACCCTTGTTGCCCGCCTTTGCGCCGGCCCGCTCGATCGCCTGCTCCAGGGTATCGACGGTCAATACGCCAAAACCGAAGGGCATATCGAATTGCACGCTCACTCGCCCAAGGCCGGAAACGCACTCGTTGGCCACATACTCGAAGTGGGGCGTCTCACCGCGCACGACCACACCCAGGGCGATCAACGCATCGTAGCGTTTGCTCGCAGCCATGGTCTTGGCCACGAGCGGCATCTCGAAAGCACCCGGAATCCGCACGACCTCGATGTTAGAGCTCTGTGCACCGTGACGCTCAAGCGTATCGAGCGCCCCCTGCAGCAGCCGTTCACCCACGAAATCATTGTACCGGCTAAGAACTATCCCGAACCGCGCGTTACGGGCAAGAAGATCTCCGCGAATACTTTTGGCGCCACTCATCCGATTATTTTCTTTGGTCCCTCGTCTGGCGTCCGCCGATCGTCGTGCTCGATGTACTCCACGACCTCCAGATTGAAGCCTGACATCCCCGGCAGCTTTAGCGGATGCCCCAGCACCCGCATATTACCCACCCCGAGGTCCATTAGTATCTGGCTGCCCAGCCCGTAGGTACGAAGCTCTTCGCGATGGCGCTTCTTCACCGGCAATTCCAGGATCTCACCGGACTCGCCAAAGTGCCGAATCCGTTCCAACAAGTGCTCCGGCGCCTCCGGGTAACACAGAATCACGACAACACCACTGTCTTCATTCGCTACGCGCTCGAGAGCCGCGCGCAATGTCCAGTGTCCCGTGCGGCGAATGTCGGCAAAAAGATCGAGCGGGCTTTGCTGTACGTGAACTCTTACGAGCGTGGGGCCGCCATGCGTGATCGCTCCCCTGATCAGGGCCAAATGTACCCGTTCGCTGATCGTGTCGTGATACGCAACCACATGAAACTGGCCAAACTCAGTCGGCAGGTCAGTCTCAACCATGCGCCGGATGGTCGACTCATGCTCCGTGCGATAGCGGATCAGATCGGCAATGGTACCGATCTTCAAGCCATGCCGATTTGCGAACCCCTCCAGCTCCGGCAGGCGCGCCATCGTGCCATCGTCATTCATGATCTCGCACAGTACGCACGCCGGCGCCCGCCCCGCCAGACGCGCAAGATCGACACCGGCTTCGGTATGCCCCGCCCGCGCCAGCACACCGCCGCGCTGCGCCATCAAAGGAAAGACGTGCCCGGGCACTACCACATCCGCAGGTTTCGCATTTTTTCGGATTGCTGCATGGACGGTTGTGGCGCGGTCGGCCGCGGAGATTCCCGTAGTGACGCCGTGGGCGGCCTCGATGGACACCGTGAAGCTCGTGTTCCCACGGCGACGCGTCCCGCTGACCATCAGCGGCAACTCCAACTGCTGACAACGTTCTTCGGTCAGCGTCAAGCAAATCAGCCCGCGCCCGTAGCGCGCCATAAAGTTGATGTCTTCAGCACGTACGTGCTCGGCGGCAACGAGTAAATCGCCTTCGTTCTCGCGATCCTCGTCATCCATCACGATAACCATGCGGCCGTGCCGCAGGTCGTCGATAATCTCGTTTATCGGGCTAATTGCCATCACACACTCATCAAACGCCTCACGCGAGGTCCATTATGGCCCATTTGGTCGCAGATTTCCGCCTATGCTTGCGCCCGCGAGCCAGCCAGGTCCGGCAACGCCTGCTCTGCCTGCAGTCACCGTGACCGACCGCAGCACAGCTCGATCCGGCATAGAATGTGCAGGCAGAATGGACTATATATCTTAACGTCCTGGCGACCACCTCGAGCAACGTGCCGGCGCCGCCGCGGGGGCGCGGGTATTTCTCAACTCCGTACAGGGATCGACCTGCAGTGAAAAATCAGAAGGCCGAAAAACTTGCACGCACAGTAGTCCTGGTGGACGGCGCGGCCAAAAAGCCCAAATCAACGCCGTTGACCGGACTGTCGGTGGTGCCCGCGCAGCACGTGCTCGCGCCTGGGACCTGCCTCGACCACTACGTCATCGACAAGGAAGCGGGTGTGGGCGGCATGGGTGTGGTGTACAAGGCGCGCGACAGGCTGCTCGATCGCAAGGTAGCTATCAAGGTGCTACCGCCGCATCTGTGCCAAAACGTCGAATTTGTACGACGTTTTGCCAAAGAGGCCCAGGTACAGGCGCGCATCGACAGCCCCTACATTGTCACCCTGCATGCGCTCATGGAAAAAGACGTCGGGCTCGTGCTGGTAATGGACTACCTGGATGGCGAAACGCTCGAGCAACGGCTGCGGCGCCAAGGGACCCTTTCCGTAAGTGAGGCGATCGACCTGTTCGCACAGGCGTCAGTGGGGGTGGAACACGTACATCGGACGGGCATCGTCCATCAAGACCTGAAGCCTGCGAACATGTTCATCACCGTAGACGGCCGCCTGAAGCTATTGGATTTCGGCGTTGCCAAGTTGATGCATGACCACGGTCTCGCGCAAGGTGGGGCCATGATGGGTACGTTGCTATACATGTCGCCAGAACAGATCAAAGGCCGTGCAGTGGATTATCGCTCTGACGTGTACACGCTAGGCATCTCGTTGTTCGAGGCCGTCGCCGGCCGGCTCCCTTTCGAGAGAAAGACGAACTACGGCCTGATGCACGCACATGTGCAGGAAAACCCGCCACCGCCGAGCAAGTATCAAACCGAAATTCCGAGGGAGCTGGAAAAAGTCATTCTTAAGGCGATCGCCAAAGAGCCAGACAGACGGTTTCAGACCATTGTGGAGTTTCGCAAAGCACTGCTTCGCCACCGCAAGGTGAAAGCACGGCAATTCCAGCCGGCCCGGGCAGCGCTGCCGGCGCCCCATCGGCAGTTAATATCAGGCATCAGACGCAGAATATTAGGCAGCTTTGGATTAGTGCTCGCGGGTATCGTGGCGCTTGGTGCTGTTCTTGGCTTTTACTGGTTCCAATCTAACCGCGCAACAGAGACAACGGCAGTCCAAAACGCATCGCAAGAGCAGACCCGCTACGACAAGTATGCGCCTCTCAGAAAAGCGTGGGGCAACCAGGAACGGTAACAGTCACATAGCATGAACACCGGGTCTGGTTTCTGCCGTCCTCGCAAAGTGGTCGCCTTATTCGTGCTCACGGCCTTCGCGCTGCTGGCGCATGGCCGTTTTGCGGAAGCCTCGTTGCAATGCAAGCTTTACCAATGGAGAAACGAGAAGGCACACTACGAGACAACGTACCGTTACTCCACGGAACAAACAAAAGCCGCCCGCCAGACGTACGCGCCGCTTCCCAAAAAGGGGGTCTATGCAATCGCCCGGCTCTACCAGATAGCGCCGGAGGCGGCCACAACCAGGCCTTGCAACAATCTCGCTGTTACAAAACGGCTGTTCCTGCAGCGCAAGGACGATGCAGATTTCGTGTTCCAGGAGATCATCAAGTTCTATGCCGACGACGGCACGCTTGTTGCCACCAATATCCAGGATCTCAGCAAGCAGTTGCCACGGACAGGCTACTACCTCGCCGCCAACCCGTTACCGATCCCTGAAGATGCCCCGCCGGGGCGCTACAAGATGGTGAGCGAGCTCGTGCTCACCAAGAAAGGCCAGAGGCGATCGTTCTTGCTCGCCTCGGCCCAGATCGAGTACGAAATCCTGCCGCTCGACTAGCAGGGTGATTCGTAAGTCGCTAGTCGTCTTGGACGGTTGGTTCACGGATTACGGTCACGGTTCATGGATAAAACCGCGCTTTGACAGAAACTCCGCCGTGATCTTTGAACCTTCCGGTCTGTCCTTATCACCTTGGAGCAGGCGCTCCAGGTAGCGGGCGATTATGTCTACCTCCAGGTTGACGCGCCGACCCACCTGAAACGCGCCCAAAGTCGTTTGCTCGAGCGTATGCGGCACGATATTCACATCGAACTCCGATCCGCGAACCGCATTGACAGTGAGACTGACCCCGTCGACGCAGATGGATCCCTTCTCGGCAATATACCTGCTGGTGTTCTCCGGTGCGCGAATGCGAAAAGCGACAGAACGGCCCACCCCTCGCCGGTCCACGACCACACCGACGCCGTCGACATGGCCGGTGACCAGGTGCCCACCCAGGGGCGTCGCGGGCGTTAACGCCTTCTCCAGATTGACCTTATCGCCGGGACGGAGCGTCGAGAATGCCGTGCACCCGAGGGTTTCTGCCGACACATCGGTGCTGAAACACTCGCCGCTCAGATCGTGCACGGAAAGACACACACCGTTCACGCACACGCTGTCACCGCGCCTAATACCGTCCAGCTCGAGCGTTCCGGCGCCTAACCGCAGCCGGCGATCATCCGCATGTGTCTCAAGCGACGCGATCGTGCCTACTGCCTGAATAATGCCCGTAAACATTTCAATCACTTGTGAGGGGTGAGGAGTAAGGAGTGGGCAATTCCAAGACTTTCTTCATGAAACTTAACACTTCCCGCTTCACGCCTCACGCCTCACTTTCGCAATAAACCGCCAGTCGCGGCCGACGGCGCGCACGTCTTTAATCTCAAGCTCAATGCGATCCTGCATACGTTCCAGGCCCGGTAGCCTAAACATCCCGCGTGCCTCATCGCCCATCAAGGTCGGCGCGAGGTAAATCAGAAGCTCATCAACCAATCCCGCCTGTAGCAGGCCCCCGCAGAGCGTCGCACCACTCTCCAACAAGACCTCGTTGACCTCTCGCGCGCTCAGGTGTCTCATCAGCCTGTGCAAATCGACGGAGCCGTTTTCGCCAAACAGGCGCACGATCTCCGCCCCCGCCTGTTGCAAGCGCTGCGCACGCTCGCCGTCGTTACTGGCGGTGGCGATCACGACGGCACCATCTTGCGCCAACAGCTGCGCCCTCGGAGGCGTTCTGAGGTGCGTGTCCACTACCACGCGCAATGGCTGACGGCCGGCCTGGAGGTCACGGACAGTAAGCGCCGGGTCGTCGGCCAGCACCGTGCCGATTCCGCTCAGGATCGCCGAGCTGCGCGCACGCCATTGCTGCACGTCGGCACGCGCAGCCTCGCCGCTAATCCACTGGCTCTCACCGCTGCGCATCGCCGTGCGCCCGTCCAGGCTGGCTGCAAGCTTGGCGCGCACGAACGGGCGACGGCAGCGCATGCGACTCACGAACCCTGGGTTCAGGGCTTCGGCCTGTTCACGCAACAGCCCGACCTCGACGGTCAGGCCGGCGCTTTTCAGTGCGGCCAGACCTCCTCCATTAACCTCGGGGTTCGGATCTTCCATCGCGACGACCACGCGCCCCACCTGTGCCTGGACCAGGAGATCGGTGCACGGGGGCGTGCGTCCCTGATGACAACATGGCTCGAGCGTGACAAAAACGCTGGCCCCGCGCGCCCGCTCCCCGGCTTCACGCAATGCGGCCACCTCTGCATGGGGTTCTCCGGCACGCTCGTGCCATCCCTCTCCTACGATTTCGTCATTCTTGACCACCACACAACCGACTCGCGGATTGGGGTCGGTCGAATAAAGGCCGCGCCGCGCCAGGCGCAAGGCACGCGCCATGTGCACCTCATCACGGCCCACATCAGTCATCCTTGTCGCTGCTGTCGGGGAGAAGCTTCAGCTGCCTACGGCGCACCTCGGCACTGGGCTCATTCTGCAGGCGCTCCACCTCCTCGCTGAAGGCGTTCAGATCTTCAAAGCTGCGATACACCGAGGCAAATCGTACATAGGCAACGGCGTCGAGCTCCTTGAGTTCCTCCATCATCCATTCCCCGACAGCCCGGGAGCCTACCTCGCGCTCGCCACTCGCAAGCAGCTTGTGGCGGATACGGCCGATCACATGCTCGACCGCCTCTGACTCGACGGGGCGCTTTTCCAGTGCTCGACTCATGCCACTGCGCAGCTTGTCCTCGCGAAACGGCTCCCGCCGCCCGTCAGACTTGATAATCTGCGGCAAACGCAGCTCGGCGCGCTCATAGGTCGTAAACCGCTCGCGACAGGAGTTACATTCGCGACGGCGGCGCACAGAATCGCCCTCATCGGCCAAGCGCGAATCCACTACGCGGGTATCCTCAGCGGAACAGAAAGGGCATCGCATCCAGTCGTGAACCTTGAGTCGTGATACCTGAATCCTAAATCGTACATCGTGAATCGTAAACGTAAAGGCCGCGAATCAGCGCTTGCGGCTTACCACCTCCGACTCACGAGTACACCGGAAAGTTGCGACAAAGCTCGAGAACATCGCGCTTGACCGTCGCACGCACGGATACGTCATCCAGATTGTCCAGGATGTCGCAGATCCACACGGCGAGCCGGCTGCTCTCCCTGATCCCGAAGCCGCGCGTGGTGATCGCCGGTGTGCCGACACGTATACCACTCGTCACAAACGGTTTCTGCGGATCACTGGGAACAGCGTTTTTGTTCACGGTGATGTTGGCCTCCCCGAGTGCCGCCTCTGCATCCTTGCCAGTAATGCCCTTGCCGATCAGGTCCACCAGAAACAGGTGATTATCCGTTCCACCAGAGACGATCTTGTAGCCGCGCTCTATTATCGTGGCGGCCATGGCGCGTGCATTGTCCAGGACCTGCTGCTGGTACGCCTTGAACTCGGGCTGCAACGCCTCCAGGAAGGCAACCGCCTTGGCCGCGATTACATGCATCAGCGGACCGCCCTGGGTGCCTGGAAAGACCATCGAATCCAGTTTCTTTTCGATCTCGGGATTGCGCTTGGCGAGAATCAAGCCTCCCCGCGGACCGCGTAGCGTCTTGTGGGTAGTGGACGTGGTGACATCGGCGATCGGCACCGGATTGGGATATAGGCCAGCTGCAACCAGGCCGGCGACATGAGCCATATCGACTAAAAGATAGGCCCCCACCCGATCGGCGATGTCGCGGCAACGCTGCCAGTCAACGATGCGCGAGTATGCGCTGAAGCCACCGATGATCATTTTCGGCTTGTGCTCCACGGCCAGCTGCTCTAGCTGATCATAGTCAATCTCTTGCGTGTCGGGGTTCAATCCGTACTGGATGGCATTAAACAGTCTGCCGGAGAAATTGACCTTGGCCCCGTGCGTCAAATGACCGCCGTCGGCAAGGCTCATCCCGAGAAGGGTCTCGCCAGGCTGCAGCAGCGCCATGTAGGCCGCGACGTTCGCCTGGGAGCCCGAATGGGGCTGGACATTCGCGTAATCGGCGCCGAAAAGCTGCCTGGCGCGGTCGATGGCGAATTGCTCGGCGATGTCCACAAATTGGCAGCCACCGTAGTAGCGCCGCCCGGGGTAGCCCTCGGCATACTTGTTGGTAAGCACCGAGCCCTGGGCTGCCAGCACACGCGGGCTGGTGAAGTTTTCAGATGCGATGAGCTCGATTTGCTGCTCCTGGCGGCGCTGCTCACTGTCGATCGCCGCAGCCAGCTCATCGTCGAACCCGGCGATGATCATGTCTTTGCTAAACATCGGAGGCGGTGGTCCCGGTCGGTTAACTGGTGCAATGCGCCCGTATCGCGGCGGACGCGGGGTGCGCAAACGCGGCGTAGGATAAACGATTTCGCCCGGGATTGCCTGCTCGATGCACACCCCGGTCTCCGCCCTTTTCTCGGGCGCCAGCCAGCCGGCAGGCGCCGCGGGCTTTTTAGGGGGTACTCGCGAATTGCTCACGCGAGGCCGCCGTTGGCCACGCTACGGTTATTGGGGACCATGTACGCCGCGAAACCGCCCGTAGAGGCGCACCAGCGGCCAGGAAAGGGGTTATTCGACGGGCGCTCTAGCTTCTGTCAAATATGCGCTCGAGGTGCTCGAGATCGTTCACCACGCGCCAGTCCGCGGCGCCGGCGTTGGTCACCCGTTTCTGCCACCACTCGAGCCGGCCCATGTAACGGCGCGGGTCAACGTTGTCGGTGCGCAGCTTGGTCACGTTGAGCGCCACGAAGCGGATCCCGCTTAGCTCGATCGGAAAATCCCGAACCGTGCTCTTACCAAGCTCTTCCTGCATGTCGGAGAAGATCAGGACGGTCTTCTGGCCCGGATTGGCCTCATTCAGGAACTCCGCGGCCTGGATAATGCCGCCGGTGATGTCGGTGTAAGCGCTGCCGCGTTTCATAGTTTTGGCGAACTTGTCGATCTTGTCCCGGAAGGCGCGCTTTTGCTGATTGGCACGCACCGGGTCGCTGGTGAAGGTCGCCTTGGCAATGATGTCTTTTTCACTGAAACTGCGGCTGCTGACCTTGGCGACCGCCAGCACATCGCCCGGGTTCATCGTGCCCAGGAGATAATTGATCACGGCGAGCGCCTTGTCCAGTTCTCCTGCATAGGTGCCCGATGTATCGATCAGCATGTACACGCCGTGGGTCCGGTTTTTCGGCGGCCCACCGCTTGAGCATGACGCCAACAGCGCCAGCCCCAGCGTGACGACAAGTGCCGTAGATAGCATGCGTTTCATGATCATATGTCCTCCGTCGTTTGGCGCCCCATCAAGCGCTTGCTCTGCCCTTTGCGGGAAAAGAAGTGATCTCGCCGGAATGCGCGAAGTTCACGTTTTCCTGCCCCCCGCGCATGGATCTGATAAATCGCTCGATCAACAGCGGCACGAATATCAGCACATCGTAGAGGTTGACCAGCAGGTTACCGAGTTGCTTGACGATATTACCCGCCACCCGCAGTGCAAACGCCAGGGCGCGAATGGCTAGTACGATCGCCACGCCCACAACCGTACGCGCAGAGTTGATAAAGTACTCCAGCGGTATCGCCACGAAGACCAGCGCGAACGGCAGAATAAAACCGAGAATCATCTGCCCGACGGTAGGGATCTTCTCGACCATCCCTGCCTCTGCCGCGGCCGCGTCCGCCCCGGCAAGATCGCGTGTCAGCTCTATGCCGGCGGCTACAATCACATCACGCAGCACGGCGAGCGCGACCTCGACGAATGCAAGTGTGAGCAGGATCGAAAACGCGACCCACATGAATCGCCGGCGCATCTTGTCCTGCAAGTTATTGATACGAGGAAACAAGTGCGTAATACGCAACGATTCCATCAGGAACAACCCCATGCTTGCCTCGACGAAGATGATCACCAACGC
This sequence comes from Acidiferrobacterales bacterium, assembly GCA_046758085.1. GTDB lineage: Bacteria > Pseudomonadota > Gammaproteobacteria > Acidiferrobacterales > SPGG2 > VRUB01. The sequence continues at coordinate 13,585 of JBHHZP010000002.1, read as the reverse complement.
GGCGATATCCGACGCCCGCAAGGTGTCAGTGATGAAGTCGTTGGCGACCATCGCCGACATCGGCAGGGCGATCAGCTTGTAATTGACGAAGGCACCACCGAAGGCAATCGCCAGCACCACACTTGCAATTACGAACTGTGTCGTCGCCGAGGAGGTCAATGCGTGCTCAGCCTTCTCCGAGCTCGCAGTGATCTGCTCGTACTTTTCCATCTGCGCGTCGATTCTCGATGCGCTTTCCTGCAGGCCCGTCAGATTGCGGTCCACCTGGGTAAGCGTCTGGTTAAGCGAGCGCCAGAACGGCATAAACCCTTTCAGAATTTTATGCCGCTCCTCATAGGACTTGCGGTACTCGACGATGGCCCTTTCCTGAATTTTCTCGATGGAATGGCCGATGTCGCCGAGGATCTTTTGCACCAATCCGTCGGCGGTTGGCGCGATCTTGGCAACGGCGGCCACTGCCTTGGTCCATTCTGGGGGCGTCGGCGGTACCTCTCCGCATTTTTGGTAGTCTTCCTCGATGCGCGTAATCTCGCCCATGAGCTTGCGTTGCAGCACCGGATAATCATGCAGATCGCGCTGAACCACCGCCGTCACACGTTCGAACTCACGCTCGATTCCCTGCGTGATCTCCTCTTTCCCGTGGGACAACAGTACCACCTTGTTGCGAGCGCGCAGCTCCTCCGCTGTCGACATCAGCCAGCGTGCGCCCAGGCGTAACGGGCCGCTGATGGCGCGGGTCGTGGAGCGAATAACCCCATGCAGAGGCCGTCGCGCCGGATAGAGAAAGAGCAAAGCGCCAATATAAAGCAGCAGGACAGACAACGCCGCGTTGCCTGGCCAGATCATCCACCAATCACCAGTCATACTTACCCCCAAGGTTGAGGCAATGCCGTTCTTGTCGGCGTTAAGTATAGTCGACGTATAGTCGACGCGTGCGGCCCGGTTTTGCCGGCTCTCGGCCCGACCGACAAAGTAACGAATTTCGAGGATCAGTGGTCGGCGTGCCTGGAGAATATGGCCCGAAGTGTGCTACGCGGGCGCGCACTGCCCGCTCAACCTTGCGGCGGTAAGTCCGCCAGAGGGGGATCAGGGCCGAGTCGGCTCGGCACCTTCCTTCTTTACCGGCAGCAAGTCTTCCCGTGAGATTCCGAGCGCCAGCACGGTCGGCGTGGCGATATAGATAGAGGAGTAGGTTCCGACGACAATCCCCACGATCAAGGCTGTCGAGAATCCACGCATAATCTCGCCACCGAGGAAAAACAAGGCCAGCACCGTCAGCATCGTGGTGCCGGAGGTGATGATGGTGCGCGAGATAGTCTGGTTGATCGACGCGTTCATCGTGTCTACCACGTTTGCCTTGCGCATTCGCCGGAAGTTCTCACGGATCCGATCAAAAACGACGATCGTGTCGTTGAGGGAGTAGCCAAGCACGGCGAGGATGGCCGCCAGCACGGACAGCGAGAACTCCATCTGTGTAATGGAGAAGAATCCGAAGGTGATCAAGACATCGTGCGCCACGGCAACGATCGAGCCGACAGCAAAGCGCCATTCAAACCGGAACAGCACATAGACCAGAATGGCGATGAGGGTGTAGATCAGCGCCAGCCCCCCTTTCTCCACAAGCTCCTCGCCGACCTGCGGGCCGACGAACTCGACGCGCCGCACCTGCACCTGACAGTCCACGATGGACCTATTGGGGCCTGCGGAACATCTTTGCGCCTTGCCCGGCTGACTCTCCACACCGATCTCGTTGCGCGCCTTTCTCAGGACCGACACTACCTCCTCACTGATGGCAGCGCTTGCTTTGTCTTTTTTCAAGGGTATGCGCACCATCACGTCACGTGCATTACCAAAATGCTGGACCACCGCATCGGAAAAGCCGCCTTGCGCCAGCTCCTGCCGCACATCGGAGACCTCTACTGGGTCTGCGTAGCTCAGCTCGACCAGCGTACCGCCGGTAAAATCCAGACCGAAGTTCAGGCCGCGCGTGAACAGGGCCACGAAGGTGCCGATGATCAACAATGCCGACACAGCCATCGGCAGCTTGCGGGTGCCGATAAAATCAATCTTTGTCTGCGTGAAATAACTCAAGCCTCTGCTCTCCTAGACAGGCAACGTGCGCAAACGTCGCCCGCCGAATATGAGATTGGCCAGCGCCCGTGAACCGAGGATGGCGGTAAACATGGACGACAGGATACCGATGCTTAACGTAATGGCGAATCCTTTGATCGGCCCGGTGCCGAAATTAAAGAGCATTACCGCAGCTATCAAGGTGGTGATGTTGGCGTCAGCAATGGTGCCCAAGGCCTTTTCATAGCCTGCGTGGATGCTCGCCTGCGGCGTATTGCCGGCACGCAGCTCCTCGCGGATACGCTCGAAGATCAGCACATTCGCGTCGACCGCCATACCGACAGTCAACAGGATTCCGGCCACGCCGGGGAGCGTTAGTGTGGCCTGAAACAACGACAAGATGGCCACGATCAGCACCAGGTTAAACGCCAGCGCCAGATCGGCTATGGCCCCGAAGGCACGGTAGTACACCACCATGAATATCAACACCGCAACAAAACCGACCGCGATCGCCTGGAAGCCTTGCCGGATGTTGTCGTGTCCGAGGCTGGGACCGACCGTGCGCTCTTCGACGATTTCGATCGGTGCCGCCAGTGCGCCGGCGCGCAACAACAATGCAAGCTCGTTGGCCTCCTCGACGGTAAATGCGCCCTCGATCTGGAAGCGTTTTCCGAGCTGCGACCTGATCACGGGCGCAGTAATGACCTCCTCGAATCGCCGCTTGACCCGCACGGGTTCACCGTTTTCATCCAGCACGGGATCGCCGTTCTTGTCGCGTTTGATCTCCGAGCGTACTTCGACATAGACCACACCCATACGCTTGCCTACGTTTTTTCCGGTCACCCGCTGATTGATGGCGGCCCCGCGAGCGTCCAGGGTGATGGAGACAATGGGCTCGTTGGTGCGACTGTCAAAATTGGGGGAGGCATCGACGATGTTATCGCCGGAGTAGACCAATCGTTTCTTCAACAGGATACGGCCACCCTCGCGGGTTCGATAGAGCCTGGAACCCGGTGGCACCCGACCGGCGACGGCGCTGGCCACGTCATTCTCTTCGTCCACCATCCTGATTTCCAGGGTTGCGGTTCGTCCCAGTATGCGCTTGGCCTCCGCGGTGTCCTGCACACCCGGTAACTGCACGACAATGCGCGAGGCGCCCTGTTGCTGGATGATCGGCTCTGCTACCCCGAGCTCGTTGACGCGATTGCGCAGCGAGGTCATGTTCTGCTCGAGCGCCGCTTCATTCCGCTGGCGCAGCGTTTGCTCGTTTAATTTCGCGATAATCACAGGCCCCTCGGCACGGTCTACGTCGGTGAGCTTAAGCTCCGGCAGCTCGCCAACAATGCTCGCGCGCGCTTTATCGCGGTCGGCGACGCTGCGAAAGCGCATTTCCAGACCGCCCTGATCCCGGCGCCTTACGGTTAGATAACGCACCCGGCTTTCGCGCAAGACTCCTTTCAACCCCCCAACCAGGCTCTCCTCCTCTTTCTTTATTACCGCATCCATATCCATTTGCATCAGAAAATGAACGCCGCCGCGCAGATCCAGTCCCAGGTACATGGGCTTGGCACCGAGCGCGGCCAGGAAGTCTGGCGTCGCGGGCAATAAGTTAAGCGCGACTGTATACGTGTCCCCAAGTAGCTTATGCACCAGATCCCGCGCCTTCAGTTGGGTGTCGGTATCGGCAAAACGGATCTTTGCGCCCTGCTCGTCGAGCTCGGATGAGGTAAAGCGCACACCGGCTTTGTGCAGGCTTTCCTCGACCCGGGTAAGCGTTGCAACATCGACCCTTTGCCGCGACGAGGAGATCTGAATAGCGGGATCTTCACCATAGAAATTGGGCAGCGCATAGATCAATCCGCCCACCAAAACGGCGAGGATCAACAAATTCTTCCACAGCGGATACCGGTTCATAGGGACTGCGCCCGGCTTTCGCTTTTGAAAAACCAATCTTTCACAACAATCCGTACCTTTGCATTGAGATTCCAGTCAATCATGCGTGTCACCGGTCACGGCAAGTGCACCGTTCTCGCAACGACCACGATCGCGCGTGTATCCGGAGCCGGTGTTACGACGAGGTAGATTTGATCGTGCCTTTCGGCATGATCGCGGCGATAGAGCCCTTCTGCACTTTTATGGAGACACCTTCGGCGACCTCCAGAGTCAGGAATTGCTCGCCCACGTGCGTAACCCGTCCCAGTGTGCCGCCGTTTGTCACGACCTCGTCACCCTTCGATAGCGCCGCAATCATGGACTTATGCTCCTTCGCGCGCTTTTGCTGCGGACGAATGGCCATAAAGTAGAAGATGGCGAAAAACAGCACCATCCAGAACAACAGGCCAAAGCCGGGCCCTCCGCCGGCGCCGCCGGCACCCTGCGCCCAGGCTTCAGATAGCAATAGATTCATGACATTTCCTTTCAGATTTTCGATGACATTGTGTGGCTAATCGTGAGCGACGCGTCCTCAAACCAGTTGCGGCACGCTCTGGCCGCGCATACGATAAAACTTATCGACGAAATCATCCAGCCTTTTTCCGTCGATGGCGGCACGCAGGTCTCGCATCAGCTCCTGGTAGTATGAAAGATTGTGGATCGTTGCCAGCCGTGCCCCGAGAATCTCATTCTGGCTTTCGAGGTGTCGCAAGTAGGCACGGCTATAATTCTGGCACGCATAACACCGACAGTGTGGGTCCGCCGGGCCGGTATCCATGGCGTAACGACGATTTCGAAGCTTGAGCACCCCGGCGTGCGTAAACAGCCAGCCGTTGCGCGCGTTGCGTGTGGGCAGCACGCAGTCGAACATGTCCATGCCGCGGCGCACCGCCTCGACCAGGTCCTCGGGGGTCCCGGTCCCCATGAGATAACGCGGTTTGTCTACCGGCATCCGGGGTCCCAGGTGCGAGAGCACACCAAACATCTCCTCCTTGGGCTCGCCCACTGACAGACCGCCCACGGCATAGCCTTCGAAGCCAATCTGCAGGAGACCGGTCAGAGAGATATCCCGCAGATGATCGTACACGCCACCCTGCACAATGCCGAAAAGGGCCCCCGCATGTCCCTCGTGTACGCGCCTGCTTAGCTCCGCCCAGCGTAATGACAGCTCCATTGACTGGCGCGCCAGCGCTTCGCTGGCCGGATAAGGCGTGCACTCGTCGAACACCATCAGCACGTCGGCACCGAGCGCATGCTGTATCTCCATGGCCTCCGCCGGGCCCAGGAAAACCGCCTCGCCGTCCACGGGCGAACGAAAATGCACGCCACGTTCACTGATCTTGCGCAGCTTGCCCAGGCTCCACACCTGGAATCCGCCGGAATCGGTCAACAGTGGCCCATCCCAACTCATGAATCGGTGCAACCCGCCATGCGCGCCGATAACGTCCATCCCCGGGCGCAGCATCAGATGAAACGTATTACCCAGAATCATCTCGCTGCCGATGGTACGCAGCTCCTCGGGGGTCATCGCCTTGACCGTGCCGTAGGTGCCAACGGGTATGAACGCGGGTGTCTCAACCGTACCGCGGGCAAAGCTCATGCGTCCGCGCCGCGCGCTTTGGTCTGTGCTCAGGAGTTGGAATTTCATAAATTCAGTTTCAAGTTTCAAGTGGCAAGTAAATACTGCCCAGTCTCCCCGGTCACTTCTCACTTATTGCCTGTTACTTGGTACTTGTTACTTGTTACTGGTTTCTTGCGGTGTTACAAACATCGCGTCACCATAACTGAAGAAACGGTAGCATTGCTCCACGGCATGGCGGTAGGCCCTTAGGACGTGGGCGGTGCCGGCGAATGCACAGACGAGCATCAAGAGGCTGGACCTAGGCAAATGAAAATTCGTCAACATCGCATCGACTACCTGAAACCGATATCCGGGATAGATGAAAAGATCACTCTCGCCGGCAAACCGATCGATTGGGCCTCGTCGTGCCGCCGTTTCAAGTGCACGCACTACGGTCGTGCCCACCGCTATGATACGGCCACCGCGAGCCCTGGCCGCGCCGATGCGTGTCGTGACGCGCTCGTCGATCTCGACATACTCGCTGTGCATACGGTGATCGCGAACGTCTTGCGCACGCACAGGCTGAAACGTTCCCGCACCGATGTGCAACGTCACAAACGCGATCTCCACCCCGGCCGATCTTAGACGGGCAAACATGGCATTATCGAAATGCAAACCCGCGGTGGGCGCCGCCACGGCACCCGGGACGTCGGCGTAGATCGCCTGATAACGCTTGCGGTCAACGGCGGCGTCCGGCCGCATGATGTACGGCGGCAAGGGTACATGCCCGATGCGCTCCAGGATGCCCGTTACCGGCTCCGGGTGCTCGAGTCGAAGCTCGTAAAAACTACCCCGACGTGCGATAACGCGCGCCGTCGCGTCCTCTTCCAGCAGCACCCGCCCACCCGCGTGCAGCGGCTTGCTCGCCCGCACCTGCGCCAGCACTCGGTGGGCATCGAGAATACGTTCGATCAATACCTCTATGAGCCCCCCGCTTTCCTTGCGCCCGAAGAGACGGGCCGGAATCACGCGCGTATTATTGAACACCAATAGATCAGCGGGAGCTACGACGTTCGCTAGCTCAACAAATTGCAGATCCCGGATCTCGCCCGTCTGACCGTTTAGCGCCAGCAAGCGACTGGCCGAGCGCGGCTCAGCCGGATACTGCGCGATCAGGGCCTCCGGCAGATCGTAATCGAAGTCTGCGGTTCGCATCGAGTGGGCAAGTTACCAGGAACCGGTAGCAGATTTCTCTTTATAGCCGTTGTGTCGCTTGCAGCGAAGAATCGTTTATACTACCCGCCCGCCGCCGGGATGGCGGAACTGGTAGACGCGCTGGACTCAAAATCCAGTGGGGGCAACCTCATGAGAGTTCGAGTCTCTCTCCCGGCACCAGAATTCCATACCTATTTGGCTGAGCGCACATGTGTTTGCACTGGGCTATGTATGCTCTTGGCCTGGGCAGGATGCCCGTGTGCAACCTGTCTGCCTGCGACGCACAGGCAGGCGCGAGGGACGATCCAAACATCTTTAGGCTCCGCTTAGTAACACCGCTAACAGAACGCCCTCCGATCACCGATCTTGAAAGCTGTGCTCCGGCCCGGGAAAGCTCCCGTCACGTACCGCCGCAATGAAAGCCTTGACCGCGCCCTCTATGCTGTCGCTTGCGTGCATGAAATTCTTGGAAAACTTCGGGCTTGGCCGCGGATAGATACCGAGAATGTCTTGCAGCACCAGCACCTGGCCGTCACAGTCAGGCCCGGCCCCGATTCCGATCGTCGGGATTGCGAGCTCGGCGCTAATGCTCCTGGCAAGGCCAAGCGGTATTGCCTCGAGCACCAGTAAGCCTGCACCTGCATCCTGCAGGGCGTGTGCCTCACCGCGCAGGCGCTCGGCCGACTCCGTATCGCGTCCCTGGACCTTGTAACCCCCCAGCTGATGCACCGCCTGTGGGGTCAGGCCAACGTGCCCACAAACGGGGACCCCGCGCTCAGTGAGGAATCGCACGGTATCGACAATCTCGGTTCCGCCTTCGATCTTCACCACATGCGCGCGTCCCTCTTGCATCAGGCGCCCTGCATTGACCAGTGCCTGCTCGCGGTTGACGTGATAGGTCATGAACGGCATGTCCACCACGATCAGGGCGCGCTGGCATCCGCGCGCGACACAGGCACTATGATAGACCATGTCGTTAAGGGTCACGGGTAGGGTATTGTCGTGGCCCTGTAACACCATTCCCAGCGAGTCGCCGACAATAATGACCTCAATCCCCGCCCGATCAAGCAGATTTGCAAAACTATAATCGTATGCCGTCAGGGAAGTGATCTTTTCACCTGCGTTTTTCATCGCGACCAGAGATACGATCGTTACCGGCTTCATCGTCAGGTCACCAGTGGATTAAAGAAATGTCGTCCGCTGCGATGCTTGCGGATATGTTCTACGAGAACCGTAAAATCCTTGTCGCTGTCAACGAAGTTTATCTCGGCAGTATTGACAACAAGAAGAGGCGCTGCGATGTAATGATAGAAAAACTGCGTATAGGCATCGACCACTTCTTGTAGATAGGCCTTGTCGATCAGATGCTCGTATCCTAAATCACGCTTTCGGATTCGCTCCATTAGCACATCCACAGGTGCCTGCAGATAAACCACCTGGTCGGGAACGGGAAGATCGAGGCGCAGCTGTGCATAGACCTGCTCGTACAGCCTGAGCTCGTCATCGGCAAGATTAACCCGCGCGAACAGCGTATCTTTTTCAAGCATGAAATCCGCGACGTAACCCGGTCGAAACATATCGCTTTGCTTCAGTTCCTGTATCTGGCGTGCGCGCTGGAACAAAAAGAATAACTGCGTCGGCAACGCAAAGCGTGCCCGTGCTTGATAGAATCGCTCCAGGAAAGGGTTTTCTTCCGGTCGCTCGAGCACCGGCTCGGTGCCGAAGGCGTCCGCCAGCCGGCGGGCCAGACTGGTCTTGCCCACGCCGATGGGGCCTTCTACCGCCAAGTATCTGGGGGCTCCGCTCTTCATGCTTTCAGCAGCCTAAGATTCAATCAACGTGGCGCACCCAGCGCCGGGGCGGTGTGCTATGAATTGTCAGCTGATGCTGCCTGCGCGAGTCTCTGGACACGTTGATCGCAACACGCTCCCAGGAGCTCCGTGACGCCACCATGACCAGGAATGACAAGGTCCGGATCGAGTTCGGCCAAAGGATACAGGACGAACGCGCGTTCGTGGAGTCTTGGATGAGGCAAGGTAAGCTCCGGCGTGGCGATGACCTGATGATCGATCATCAAAAAGTCGAGATCCAGGGTACGTGGGCCACCGGGCTCTCCCTCACGCACACGTCCGTGTCGTGCCTCGATTTCAAGCAGGCGTTTCATCAATGCGTTAGCGTCCAACTCCGTCTTAATGCGACACACGGCATTGATAAAGTCCGGCTGGTCAATCACGGGACCCATCGGCGCCGTACGGTAAAGCGAGGAGCAGCGCTCCACCCGGGTCTGTGGTAATCGCCCCAATGCCGTCATGCCTGCTCGAACCCTGGCCACGGGGTCACCGCAGTTACTGCCCAGCGCAACGTAGGCGCGCCGGATCACTCGTGGCGCGCGCTCCTTCATGGTTGGCTCTTCTGACGGCGCCTGCGCTTACGTTTGCGCGCGGGCGTAAGCTGATTAATCATCGCGCGGCGCCCTGCCTCGTGGACTTCCTGAATCTGAGTCCACCACTGACCGAGCTCGGAATGCTCCTCGCCAGCTTCGACCCGCAGTAACAGGAAATCGTAGGCGGCGCGAAAACGCCGGTGCTCCAGGAAACGAAGGGCCTGCTTGCCGCTGCGGCGCTCAAACCTCGATTGCAGCGCCCAGATGTCTCGCGCCATCACACTGAAACGTCTCGGTAGCGCGACACGCTGCGCCTGCGTGGACAGCACGTCATTAGCCGCAAGCTGCATAGCGATATATCGCTTATGGCCTTGCGCAATCCGGCTTTCGACCTGGTGGCGCACCGGCTCCCACAGCATCGCCGCAAACAGGAATGCCGGTGTCACAGGCTTTCCTTGCTGCACACGCGCATCGGTGTTAGCCAAGGCGCGCGGCACGAGCGTTAACGGGTAGCCTTCCTGCTCAGCACTCAGCGCGTCCTCGGTCAGTGGGAAAATGTACTTGAACAGGTCATATGTTCGCAAAAGCTCGTAGGTCTCCAGCCCGTAACCACCGTGGAACAGCTTGATGAGTTCCTCGAACATGCGCGCGGGCGGGACGTCCACAAGCAAGTAACCGAGTTCGCGAATGGGTGCGGCACTTGCCGGCTCGATCTTGAATCCCAGCTTTGCCGCGAAACGAACAGCTCGCAACAAGCGTACGGGGTCTTCGCGATAGCGCGTTTCCGGATCCCCAATGACTCGCAAGACCCCCTGCTTCAGATCCTGGACGCCGTTGACATAATCGACAACCGAATAGTCGCGGACATCGTAGTAGAGGGCGTTGACCGTAAAATCCCGTCGCAGCGCGTCCTCTTCCTCGGTCCCGAAAACATTGTCCTGCAGGATTCGGCCTGCGGCGGTGCGCGCTTCACGCGCCCCCGCGCGCGCCTCCCTGGGGATGGCACGGAACGTCGCCACCTCGATGATTTCGCGCCCGAAGCGCACATGCGCCAGGCGAAACCGCCGCCCGATCAGGCGCGCGTTACGGAAAAGCTTGCGCACTTCCTCCGGGCGCGCGTCCGTTACCACATCGAAATCCTTGGGCTCGCGCCCCAGCAGCAAGTCACGCACACAACCACCGACTAGATAGGCGACGAAACCGGCCTCTTTTAGCGTATTGAGGACCTTCAGTGCGTTGCGATGAATCTGCGCGCGGGAGATGGGATGTGCGGAACAAGGGATGCTGAGGGGGGCGGTCTCTCCATCCCCTGTGCGAACCGCCGATAACCCAGTCGTTTTGTTGTTCAATTTGTACCCATCCGTATAATAGGTTTCGTTGTGCATGCTCGGCGCATGTTTGTGCACATCTGCTCCCTTCGTCTAGTGGCCTAGGACGCCGGCCTCTCACGCCGGTAACAGGGGTTCGAGTCCCCTAGGGAGCGCCAACCCGCCTTGTATTTACGCCAGTCTTGAAATATTGGCAAGTCGGTCGCAGATTCTTTTTCGCCGGCGCGTTTGCCGCGACGTTAAAAAGCCCCAGATGAGCACATCACCACACATTGCGAATGTTACCCTAAAAGATTTCACCAAGCGGGTGCTGGAGAAGTCGCGCGAGGTTCCGGTGTTGGTGGATTTCTGGGCGGAGTGGTGCGGGCCATGCCGGATGCTCACGCCGGTGCTCACGCGGCTGGCCGAGGTCTACGCCGGCAAGCTTTTCCTGGCCAAGGTCGACACCGACGTTGAGCGCGAGCTCGCCAAGCAATACGGCATTCGCAGTCTCCCTACCGTAAAGGTCTTCCGCAACGGCCAAGTGGTGACCGAGTTCATGGGCGCCCAGCCCGAGAGTGCCATCCGGCGTTGCATCGATCCCTACATTGCGCGTGAGTCCGATGCGCTTGTGGACAAGGCGCTAGTCGCCCACCGTAGCGGACAAGACGACGAGGCGGTGAGTCTTCTGCGCAGTGCCGTAGAGGCCGATGCCGTTAACGATCGTGCCAAGCTCGTGCTAGCAAGTATCTATGTCGAGCAGTCCCGGCTGGATGAGGCACAAGCGGTACACGGCATGCTGTCTGCGCAGGCCAAGACCGAACCTGAGGCGCTGGCATTGGCCGGGCGTATCCGGTTCGCCCGTATCGCCGCCAGCGCGCCACCGGCCGAAGAGCTGGAAAAAATGATTGCGGCGAATCCCGACAATTGCGAGGCGCTCAGCCAGCTCAGTGCCCGCCAGGTGCTGGCCAACGATTACGAGCCGGCGCTGAGTAATTTGCTCGAGATTGTTAAACGCAACCGGCGATTCCACGACGATGCCGGGCGCAAGTATATGCTGGCCGTTTTCGACCTGCTGGGCGGGAAAGGTGAGCTGGTCAACAAGTACCGCGGCCTGTTGTCCTCGGCATTAAACTAAAGACCCCGGCAAGATCCGCCGCGCCGCGAGAGGATAAGGTGCTAATTGGCGCCCTCGACCTTGAGCAACTCGGCGGTGCGCGTGTATCCGCGGCTCAATGCGATCATCATGGCGGTGTTACCCTTGCGGTCACGGGCGTTTACATCAGCACCGCAGTCCACCAGGATCTTGGCGAGATCCGAGTAACCCTTGTGTGCGGCTGCCATCAACGGCGTCGTGCCGTCGAGCGTTTTGACGTTGACATTGACACCCGTCTTCACTAATGACTGCGCGACCGACAGCTGGCCCTTGGCAACGGCGTTAAACAAGGCCACGGCACCGTGCCGACTTGTTGTGGTCCTCTGTTTCTCGATGCCCGTCGGTATCTTGAACAATCGGCTAGCGAGCGACACTATCACCATTGCGATCAACGCGAAGGTCATGATGTTTCGGTCAATACCGAACTCGGCGGCGATACCCGCAGGCAGGTTAGCGCCGATCGCCAGAATAGCGACCACCAGAACTAGGGTGAACTTCAGATAACGAACAAGGGCGACAGCCACCAGTGCCACCAGGCCGCCGAGCAAAAAACGACGGTCGATGCCCCAGCTCTCCGCCAGCTCTTGAGGGAGATTGGCCCCCACGCTCATCAGCGCCACGCCGATGACCAGCCCCCAATCCGTGATCGACTTGATCTTGATCATGTGCTCAACTCAATAATAGCGGCAATACATCAAATTTAAATACTACTCACCCACACTTAGCTGTCAGCCCTGGCAGATACTGCAGTGCCGGGAGCCCCTGTGAGCACGCAGGCGACACCCCCGGGCAGCGGCTATATTGTATGAGCAGGCGAATGGCCATGCGGTTTGTGACCCGGCCGCGGCCCTAGCGCTCACCCGGCGCCCGGGTTATTGATGGCTTTCTAAGCAAGAATTGTGCCGAATTGGCTATAATGAGGGGTAAGTGAGCCATTTGCCGGATTCGATTCGTGAATGACGCAGGCACATCCGATGGCCGTCCCCCGGGCCGCCGGCGCCATGGCCGGCAGCGGCCGCGCACGGGCGCTAAGACGCAAACCAAGCGCGCCGACGAGCGCGATGCGCTCAAGGCGCGTATCGCCCGTGTGGAGGCACAGCTGGCCTGGCTGGCGGGTGGGCCGCCGGCGTGGCCCCGTAGGGCGCCGCAGCCGCTTCACCCTGTGGTGCCGCTAGCGTTGGGCGTCGCCGTGCTCGCCTTGGGTTACCTGGGCCTGGGCCTGCCGCAGCACTACTACCAACCGCTGTTCGCCGGATTGGTGCTCACCCTGGCCTATCACCGCAGGTTGTGGATGCTGCCGCCCGGTCACTGGCGCTGGCCACAAGCGCTGGTCAATTTCCTCATACTGACCCTATTCTTCAAGCTGTTGATCGGAGGCGGCACGCGCTACCCGCTGGACTGGCTACGGGTACCGGCGATCAAGAAGGTCGCATCGGACCAGCAAACGCCCTGGTACGACCAGCTCATTCCAGATTTCGACATCGAGTGGGAAAACATTCCGGCGGTGACCGACCTCAGTCTCGACTTAACCATGGTTCAGACCTTTCTGCTTCTTGCCACGTTGGCGGGGGCCGTGTTTCGCTTCCAGCCGTTCGCGTCCCTGACGGCCGTGATCCTGATGCTGGTATCGCTACCCACCTTCATCGCTTTCAATTGGGAGTGGGTAGTCCTGTTCCTGGTGCTGGGTGGGACATCGCTGTACCTGCAATCCGCGTCTTTTACGCCGCGATCGCAGCATCGAATCGAATAACTTGCCTGGGCCCACTCCCTCAGCGGCAATCCGGATTCACAGCCGCAGCACGGAAACGACGACCCTATGCCGCTCTAACCTGCTTGCTGATCGCCGAAGAATTGGCGCCTCGTCGGCAGCGTGTCCATTCACAAAAAATCCTTAATCCACCCGGTTTCACAGCGGATCGTATTCAAAGCCGTAAGTGTAGCTGCGCTTTCCGCAGGCGGGG
>JBHHZP010000001.1:0-70846 GCA_046758085.1 Acidiferrobacterales bacterium | reverse complement strand
TCTCGCAAACATCCTTGGCATCGCCAAACAGCAACGAACAGTTGTCCTGATAGAACAGCAGATTATCAATGCCCGCGTACCCCGGCCGCATGCTGCGCTTAATGAAAAACACATGCCCGGCGCGATCCACATCCAATATCGGCATCCCATAAATGGGGCTAGCCGGGTCTTTCTTGGCCGCCGGGTTGGTGACGTCGTTGGCGCCGACCACGAGCGCGACGTCGGCGGTCGCAAACTCGGGATTGATCTCATCCATCTCGAACGCGCGGTCGTAGGGGATATCCGCCTCCGCCAGCAACACATTCATGTGGCCCGGCATGCGGCCGGCGACCGGATGGATCGCGAACTTGACCTCGACCCCTTTGGCCTCGAGCAGCTCGAACAGCTCTTTCAATGCGTGCTGCGCCTGCGCCACGGCCATACCGTAGCCCGGTGCCACGATCACCTTGGATGCATTCTCCAGCAGGAATGCGGCGTCCTCGACCGAGGAGGACTTCACGCCTTTCTGTGCGGCCGCGGCTACCCCCGACGCATCCGCAGTGTCGCCCGTGCCGAACCCACCGAGGATCACGCTAAAAAACGAACGGTTCATCGCGCGGCACATGATGTACGACAAGATGGCGCCACAGAATCCGACTAGCGCACCTGTGATTATCAAGAGCTTGTTCTGCAGCGTAAAGCCGGTGGCCGCTGCCGCCCAACCCGAGTAGGAGTTGAGCATGGAGATGATGACCGGCATGTCGGCGCCGCCGATCGGTATGATGAGCAATACCCCGAGCACCAAGGCGATCGCGGTCATGAGCATCAACGACGCAAAGCTATCGTTGATGGCGAAGTCGACACCCAGGCCGATCATCACCAGGCCAAGCAGAAGGTTGAACCAGTGCTGCCCCATGTAGGCGACCGGCGCCGCAGTTACCAGTCCCTGGAGCTTGCCGAAAGCGATCAGCGAGCCGGTAAAGGTGATCGCGCCGACGAAGATGCCGATAAACACCTCGACCATAAACACGGTGGGCAACAAACCTTCCTGGCGGTGATCCAGGTAGGTGCCGACCGCTACCAGCACGGCTGCAAGTCCCACGAAGCTGTGCAGCAGCGCCACCAGCTGCGGCATGGCTGCCATGCGGATGCGCAGCGCGATAACGGTACCGATCACGCCGCCAATGATCATGGCGGGCCAGATAAAGACGTATGACTTGACCGCCGGGTTCAGCAAAGTCGCGACGACCGCGATCACCATGCCGGCGATGGCGAGGTAATTACCGCGGCGCGCCGTCGCGGGATGGGACAACCTGTTCAAGCCGAGGATAAAAAGCGCCCCGGAAACCAGGTAAACAAGGGCTAGCGTGTTGGTGCCGAGCTCCATGGCGCGCTCCTACTTTTTCTTCTTCTTGAACATATCCAGCATGCGCTGGGTCACCAAAAATCCGCCGAACATGTTGATCGATGCGAGCAACACGGCGGTGAAACCAAGAATCGCGCCGACGAAACCCACCTCTTCAAAGCCCGCCACCAGCAGCGCGCCGACAATAATGATGCCGGAGATCGCATTGGTCAGCGATATGAGCGGCGTGTGCAACGATGCGGTAACGTTCCAGATAACCCAGTAGCCGATGAAACACGCCAGCACAAATATGTAGAGGGCGACCATGGTTTCCGACATGAGGATGCCTCCCTGGAGCTAGTTCGGTCTGTTGAAGGTCACGGTACCAGCGTGCGTCACTACTGTGGCGGCCGTGATTTCGTCTTCAGAATGATCTCGCAGCTCAAGCCCGCCGTCTTTCTCCTTGAGCAGCAACGTGATAAAATTTAACAGGTTGCGGGCGTAGAAAGAACTGGCATCGGTGGGCACGAGCGCGGGGAAGTTGGTAATGCCGCACAGGGTTACGCCGTGCTTGACGATCGTCTTGTTCGCCATGGTCAGCGGACAGTTGCCGCCGCTGGCCGCTGCCATGTCGATAATGACGGCGCCTGCATGCATGCCCTTCACGGTATCCTCCGTGATCAGCACGGGCGCGGGCTTACAAGGAATGAGCGCAGTCGAGATGACGATATCAATCTTTTTAATCTCCTCCCCCAGCAGCGCCTGCTGGCGTTGCTGGGCTTCGGCCGAGAGCTGCTTGGCATAACCGCCGGCACCGGCGCCGCTTTCGCCCAGATCCAGCTCCACGAACTTACCGCCCAGCGACATGATCTCTTCTTTGACTTCCGGGCGCACATCGAACGCGAATACCTGCGCGCCCAGCCGGCGTGCGGTGGCAATCGCCTGCAGCCCCGCCACCCCCGCGCCCAGCACCATCACCTTGGCGGGCTTGGCGGATCCGGCGGCTGTCATCATCATGGCCAAGAAGCTGCCGTAGAGCCTCGCGGCCTCGAGCGTGGCGCGGTAACCGCCGATGTTGGCCTGCGAGGACAGGCCGTCCACATTCTGTGCACGCGAGATCCGCGGGACCAGCTCGATGGCAAAACTCTCGACGCCGGCGGCGGCAAGCCGTTCAAGCGTATCGTCAACGGCACAGGGATCGAGAAAAGCCACCAAGATGGCGCCCTTTTTCAGTTTCTCAATTTCGTCCTTGGCGGGTTTTTGCACCTTGAAAACGATATCGGCGCCCAACGCTGCGGCCGCATTCACGATCTCGGCACCCGCGTCGCGGTAAGCGTCGTCGGTGAAATGCGCGCTGACGCCCGCCGACTTCTCGACCACTACTTCCAGGCCTTTGGCGCGAAGCTTCTTGACGGTTTCGGGAGTCGCAGCGACGCGCGCCTCTCCGGATTGCTTTTCTTTCGGGATTCCGATCTGCATTATTATTGGTCGACTCAAAAAGGCGGGTGATTATATATCAGAAAACACCCAGCCTTGTCTCCCTTTGTCGCGTGCGCTACGCAGTATAGCGTCGCGCCGTCGCCCGGATGCACCGGCCGTTACTCAACATGATACTTCACGCTCAGGACATGAGCCGCATCCACCAACGCCGCCACATGCTCCGGGTTCACATTTGGACTGATTCCATGTCCCAGGTTGAACACCAGGCCGTTGCCCTCGCCGTAGCTCGCCAGCACGGTGGCTACCTCTTCGCGAATACGCGCCGGCGAGGCAAACAGCGCGGCCGGGTCCAGGTTGCCTTGCAGCGCCACCTGATGGCCAACTCGTTGCCGCGCCTGCCCGATGTCCGTGGTCCAGTCGATACCCAAGGCATCACAGCCGCTCGCGGCCATGGCCTCGAGCCATTGTCCGCCATTCTTGGTATACAGGATCACCGGCACACGCCGGCCGGCCGGCTCGCGCGTAAGTCCTGCAACGATACGCGTCATGTAATCAAGTGAGAATGATTCGTAATCCCGCGGGGTCAACACGCCGCCCCAGGTATCAAACAACATGACCGCCTGCACCCCGGCATTGATCTGCGCATTCAAGTACTGCGTGACGACATCCGCCAGAGTCGTCAGCAAGGTGTGCAACAGGCGCGGTTGCTCGAACATCAGGCCTTTGACCCGGTTGAAATCCCGCGTCGATCCACCCTCGACCATGTAGGTCGCCAGCGTCCACGGGCTGCCGGCGAAGCCGATCAGTGGCACCCGGCCGTGGAGCGCGCGCGTCACCAGACGCACCGTATCGATAACATAGCGCAGCTCGGCCTCGGGGTCCGGGATCGCGAGTGCTGCCACATCGCGTTGGGTGCGCACGGGGCGCTCGAACCGCGGCCCCTCGCCCTCGACAAAATACAAACCGAGACCCATGGCGTTCGGGATGGTCAGGATATCGGAGAACAAGATCGCCGCGTCGAGCGGAAAACGGTCGACGGGCTGGAGCGTCACCTCACAGGCGAGCTCGGGCGTCGTGCACAGCGTAAGAAAATCGCCTGCCTTCTCCCGGATGGCGCGGTACTCCGGAAGATAGCGGCCCGCCTGGCGCATGATCCACACCGGCGTCACATCGACGGATTGGCGTGCGAGGGCGCGTAGCAGGCGATCATTTTTCAGCTCCGTCATGAGAAAAACTTCCAACGCGAAGGCGCGCACAGTGAACAAGAAAAGAAATCGTGAATTAAATGCGAAAGACGCACTGTTAATTTAACGCCCTGATCAAGATTAGAAATACCAAATCGTTTCTTTGCGCCTCTGCGTTAGATGTTTTTTCAAACGCCCAGGTACCCGATGATTCCTTCCGCCGCCTCGCGTCCTTCGAACACGGCCGTGACCACCAGGTCAGCACCGCGGACCATGTCACCGCCGGAGAATATCTTCGCGTTGGTGGTCTGAAACTTGAACTCGGACCCGGGGCTGGCTTTCACCCGCCCGAGCTCGTCGATCTCGATACCGAACTCGTCAAACCACGGCGCCGGGCTCGGCCGAAAACCAAACGCAATGATCACCCGATCGGCCGCTATGATCTCTTCGGAACCGGGCACCGGCTCCGGACGGCGCCGGCCGCGCTCATCTGGCTCACCGAGCGTGGTGCTCACCACCTTCACGCCCTCAACCCCATCGTGTCCGATGATCTCCAGCGGCTGTCGATTCCACAGGAAGCGCACGCCCTCTTCCTTGGCGTTGGTGACTTCGCGCCGGGATCCTGGCATGTTGATCTCGTCACGGCGATAGACACAAGTTACACGGGTCGAGCCCTGGCGAACGGCGGTGCGGTTGCAGTCCATCGCGGTATCGCCGCCACCCAGCACCACCACGCGCTGAGTATTGAAATCTATGTAGTCCTGCGGATTGCGCTCAAGACCCATCACGCGATTGATGCTCGAGATCAAATAGGGCAACGCCTCGAACACGCCGGGCAGGTCCTCGCCTGGAAAACCACCCTTCATATAGGTGTAGGCACCCAACCCCAGAAACACGGCGTCGTAATCATCGATAACATCCTGGAACGCGATATCGTTACCGATGTCCGTATCCAGCACGAACTCGACCCCCATCTCCTCCATGATTGCGCGGCGTGTCTTGAGGATTTCCTTTTCCAGCTTGAAAGGGGGGATGCCGAAGGTGAGCAGGCCCCCGATCTCGGGATAACGGTCATAGACCACGGGCTTGACGCCGTTGCGTACGAGCACGTCGGCACAGCCCAGGCCTGCCGGCCCGGCGCCGACAACCGCGACACGCTTGCCGGTGTCCTTGACCTGCGCCAGGTCCGGACGCCAGCCCGCTTTCAGTGCCTCATCGGTGATGTAGGTCTCGATCGCCCCGATGGTTACGGCGCCGAAACCGTCGTTCAGGGTACAGGCGCCTTCACACAGGCGATCCTGCGGGCAGATGCGGCCGCAGATCTCGGGCAAGGAGTTCGTGCGGTGCGAAAGCTCCGCCGCTTCGAACAGGTTCCCCTCCGCGATCAGCTTCAACCAATTGGGAATGTAATTGTGAACCGGGCATTTCCACTCGCAGTAGGGGTTACCGCAATGGATGCAGCGCGCCGCCTGCGCGGCGGCATGGTGCGCATCGTAGCGCCCGTAGATCTCCCGCCACTCCTGGATACGCACGCGCACCGGCGTCTTCACCGGCTCCTGGCGTGGCAACTCTATGAATTGCATGGGGTTAATCGGGGCCATGATACGAATGTGAGGTGGCCGGTGTGAGGTGTAAGGCGCTAAGCCGTACGCACCGCCAGCGACCCGATACCCTTATCTGTCCCCACGCCTTACTCCTCACGCCTCGCGGTCTTCACGCCGCTTCCTGTAGCGTATCGAGGAGCGTGTCGAGGTCGGCTGCCACAGGCTTGATCAGCCAGAATCTGCCGACAAAGTCGTAGAAATCATCGAGTATCGTCTGGCCCCACGCGCTTTCGGTCTCCGCCACGAACTCCATAATCAGTCGCCGCAGATAATTACGATGTGCTTCCATGCTCTCGGTGGTGACGCGATGGATGTCAACCAGCTCGTGATTGTAGTTGTCGACAAAGGTATTCGCCTGATCCAGGACGAAGGCGAACCCGCCGGTCATGCCCGCGGCAAAGTTAAAGCCCGTGCGCCCAAGCACGGTGACAACACCGCCGGTCATATACTCGCAGCCATGATCACCGACGCCCTCGACCACTGCGTGCGCACCCGAGTTGCGCACAGCAAAGCGTTCACCGGCAATTCCAGACGCAAACAGCTTGCCGCCGGTAGCGCCATACAGGCAGGTGTTTCCGATGATGGCCGCCTCGTTGCTGTTGAATGCGCTCCCCGGCGGCGGGTAGATGACGAGCTTGCCACCGGTCATGCCCTTGCCGACGTAGTCGTTGGCATCGCCTTCGAGCACCATCTGCAACCCACCGGCATTCCACACCCCGAAGCTCTGCCCGGCCGTACCCCGCAGCCGAATCGTGATGGGCGCGTCCGTCATGCCGTGATCTCCGTGCCGTGTCGCGATTTCGCCCGACAGCCGTGCCCCGATGGATCGATCGACATTGCGAATCTCGTAGCAGAACTCACCGCCCAGTTTCTGCTCGATCGCCGGGAGCGCGTCGCGCACCATTTGCTCGGCGAGCTCACCCTTGTCGAAAGGCTGGTTGCGCGCTACCTGACAGAACTGCGGCTTGTCGGCGGCCACGCCACCGTTCGCCAGGATGGGGCCCAGGTCGAGGCGCTGTTGCTTCGCGGTCCGGCCCTCTATCACACTGAGGAGATCGGTGCGCCCGATCAGCTCCTCGAAGTGCCGCACGCCTAGCCGAGCCATCCACTCGCGTACCTCCTGCGCGACGAAGCGAAAGTAGTTCATGATCATCTGCACGTCGCCCTTGAAGTGGCCTAGGCGCAGCACATTGTTCTGTGTGGCAACCCCGGTCGCGCAGTTATTCAAGTGGCAGATGCGCAGATACTTGCAGCCCATAGAGACCATGGGCGCCGTGCCAAAACCAAAGCTTTCCGCGCCCAGCGCGGCCGCCTTGATCACATCCAGGCCGGTCTTGAGACCGCCATCGGTTTGCACGCGCACCTTGCCGCGCAGCCCATTGGCGCGCAGTATCTGATGAGTTTCACTAAGCCCGAGCTCCCACGGCGTGCCGGCATACTTGATTGATGTCAGCGGACTCGCGCCGGTGCCGCCGTCATACCCGGCAATGGTGATCAGATCGGCATAGGCCTTGGTGACACCGGCGGCGATGGTGCCCACGCCCGGGCCGGCCACCAGCTTCACCGACACCAGCGCCTTCGGATTCACCTGCTTGAGATCGAATATCAGCTGCGCCAGGTCCTCGATCGAGTAGATGTCGTGGTGCGGGGGCGGCGAGATCAACGCCACGCCGGGGCGGGCATATCGCAGGCGAGCGATCATCTCATTGACCTTGTGACCCGGTAGCTGGCCGCCCTCCCCGGGCTTTGCCCCCTGCGCAATCTTGATCTGCAGCACCTCGGCGTTGACCAGGTATGTCGGCGTGACGCCGAAACGCCCGGAGGCGACCTGTTTGATCTTTGAGCTGCGCTCGGTGCCGTAGCGCTTGGGATCCTCACCGCCTTCGCCCGAGTTGGAGCGCGCCCCGAGCCGGTTCATGGCCTCGGCCAATGTCTCATGGGCCTCGGGCGACAGCGCACCCAGCGACATGCCGGCAGAGTCGAAGCGCGGCAAGATGGCCTCGACCGGCTCGACCTCATCAATCGGGACGGGGTCCGCGTTGGGGCGCAGCGCCAACAGGTCGCGCAAGACCATCGGCTCGCGATAATTCACCAGTTGCGCGAACTCGCGATATTTCTCGTAGTCATTGGAACGTACGGCTTCATGCAAGGCCGCCACCACGTCGGGGTTAAAAGCATGGTACTCGCCGCCGTGAATGAACTTGAGCACGCCACCCTGAGCGATCACCTTGCGCGGGTTCCATGCATCGCGCGCCAACATCTGCTGGTCCTTATGCAAGTCCTCAAAAGTGCTCCCCCCCACACGGCAAGTCGTTCCTTGAAAACACAGATCAGTCACCTCACTATGCAAACCGACCGCCTCGAACAGCTGGGCACCACGATAGCTGTCGACAGTGGATATACCCATCTTCGAGATAATCTTATAGAGGCCTTTGTTAATCCCCTTACGGTAGGTATGCATGACCCGAACCGCGTCTTTCGCCCCAATCTCGCCGCTGCGGATCATGTCGCGCAGACAGTCATAAGCAAGGTAGGGGCACACCGCCGTGGCACCGTAACCGATCAGCACGGCAAAATGGTGCGGGTCGCGCGCCGTAGCCGTCTCGACCACAATGTTGGCATCACAGCGCAAGCGCTCGCGCACCAGACGGTGATGCAGGGCACCGGTGGCGAGCAGTGGATGCATTGGAAGTTTGTCGGGCGCGATCTCGCGGTCAGAAAACACGATTATGGTCTTGCCGGCGCGCACCGCGGCAATTGCCTGAACACACATCGCCTCGATCGCGTCGCGCAGGCTGGTGGCCTCTGGGTAATTCAGGTCGATGATTTCATGGGCGTAATGCGGATCCGTCAGTGCCAGCAAGCGGTTGAACTTGCTCGCCGAGAGTACCGGAGAATCCACCACCAGGCGGGCGGCGTGCTCGGGGGTTTCCTCGAACAGGTTGTGCTCGCGCCCGAAGCAGGTCTCCAGCGACATGACAATCTGCTCGCGCAACGGGTCTATCGGGGGATTGGTGACCTGTGCGAACTGTTGCCGGAAATACTCATACAGTGGGCGCACCTTTTTCGACAGCACCGGCAACGGCGTGTCGTCACCCATGGAACCCACGGCCTCCAGCCCGGACTCGGCAAGCACGCGCAGGATCTGGTCGCGCTCCTCGAAGGTGACCTGAAACATTTTCTGGTAGACCGCCAGGCCCTCGGGTTCCATGGCCACGCTGCAGGACTCTTCCTCGACCAGGCTCGCCTCCAGACGTTTGGCGTGGGCCCGGAGCCAACGCTTGTAGGGTTTGCGTGTCTTCAACAATTGATCGATGTCGCGCGGCAGCAGCAGTTTGCCGGTGACGGTGTCAGCGGCGAACATCTGGCCTGGCTTCAATCGCCCCTTGGTGATGACGTCTTGCGGGGCGTAGTCATACACACCCACCTCGGTCGCCAACGTGATCACGCATCCAGCGTACTCATGCGATGGGTCCGGGGCCTCGGCGGGTTCGCGCCGTGTAACGACATAACGCGCCGGGCGCAAACCATTGCGGTCCAGTACGCACGCTGCATAACGCCCATCTGTTAGCACGATGCCGGCTGGTCCGTCCCACGGCTCCATGTGCATGGAGCAGTACTCATAGAAAGCACGCAGATCGCGATCCATGGTTTCCACGTTCTGCCACGCCGGCGGAATCAGCATGCGCATGGCACGAAAGATATCCATGCCACCGGCAAACAGCGCCTCGAGCATATTATCCAGGCTGCACGAATCGGAGCCAGTTACGGACACCAGTGGCAGCACGTCCTCGAAGTTTGGGATCAGCTCGGTCGCAAATTTCGGACCGCGTGCGATCGACCAGCTGCGATTACCCTGGATGGTGTTGATCTCACCGTTGTGCGCGAGATAGCGGAACGGTTGTGCCAAACGCCACTGCGGCCAGGTATTGGTGGAAAATCGCTGGTGAAACACACATAAGGTCGATTCCAGGCGATTATCGCTGAGATCGGCGTAGAACACCGGCAGGTTTGCCGGCATCACCAGGCCCTTATATGCGACCACGCGGCTAGACAGGCTCGCGACGTAGAAGAACCCGTCATCGCCCTCGATCGCTTTTTCGCAGCGCCGCCGCGCTATATAGAGATGGCGCTCGAACGCAGCCTCGTCCATATACTCGGGCGCGTTGACGAAAACCTGCTCGATGTGCGGCATGCTCTTCAATGCCTCCGCACCGCAGGCATCGGGATCCGTGGGTACAGGCCGCCAGCCGCATACGACGAGACCCTCTGCCGCCAGCTCTTCTTCCAGGCGTTGGCGCGCCGTGCCGGCGGGCCTGGTATCAGGGTGCAGGAACACCATGCCTACGGCGTAGCACGGACTCAGCCTGATTCCCTGCTCGGCCGCAACCTGGCGCAGGAAGCTCTCAGGTTTCTTTAATAAAAGGCCGCAGCCGTCGCCGG
Organism: Acidiferrobacterales bacterium; assembly: GCA_046758085.1. Classification (GTDB taxonomy): domain Bacteria; phylum Pseudomonadota; class Gammaproteobacteria; order Acidiferrobacterales; family SPGG2; genus VRUB01. Next base: position 60,851 of record JBHHZP010000001.1, on the reverse strand, counting down.
TCTTGCCGTCAGCAGCGATCGCACCCCGGTGTGTCAGGCGCGCGAGCGAGGCGATGGCGGTGGACACCAGCCAATGACTGCTCTGACCATCCATATGCGCAATCAGGCCGAAGCCACAGCCGTCGTGTTCGAACTCCGGGTGGTAGAGCCCCGCAGGTTGTGTGGGTGAGGCGTACATCGTTTTTAAATGGTCCGAGGTGTCCGTGCTCGCATGCCATGTCGGCGAAATAACCCGAGAAATACAGAGGTAAAAGCCGAAAAAGTATACAGACCGGCCTTTGCCCGTTCAATCAATTTTTGCGCGGCTCAGACCCGTAGGCCTTTGCACGCAGAAAACCAGCGCGATGAGGCGCGAGCACGTCAGGTGCCGCGCGTCAGCTCAGTGGGGCTGAACAGGCGTGCGTGCTCATGTATGGCATAGCGGTCCGTCATACCGGCGATGTAGTCGGCGATGACTCGCGCGCGCTGTGCGTTGCCTTCAGATGCCGCGACCTTGTGCTGGTACTGCGGTGGCAAAAGCCGCACGTCTTCCACGAACATGCTGAATAGATCGTTGATGATGCTTGCCGCCTTACGGCTCATGCGCCTGACCGTGTAGTGCTGGTACAAGTTCTCACGCAGAAACCGTTTCAGCACCAATACTTGCTCGCCGACCGGCTCGCTGTAGGCAACCAGGGGTTTGCCAGCATCGCGTACGTCATTGATGCTCTCCGGTTTGTCGGCCGCCAGCATGCTGGCGCTATTTTCAATCAGATCGACAACAACATGGTTGATCATACGACGGATGGTCTCGTGCACATGCCGGCGCGGTGCAAGCTCGGGATACTTTTGCTCGACCTGCACGTACTGCGCGGCAAACAGCTCTACCGCTCTGAGCTGCTCGATCTCTATCAACCCATAACGCAAACCGTCGTCGATGTCGTGATTGTTGTAGGCGACCTCATCGGCGATATTGGCGAGCTGTGCCTCCAGGCCCGGCTGCCTTCGTTCAATAAATCGTCTTCCCAGCTCGCCCAGCTCCTTGGCATGCTTCGATGAGCAATGCTTGAGTATGCCCTCACGGGTTTCGAACGTGAGATTGAGTCCCGGAAATTCCGCATAGCGCTCCTCTAGCACCTCAACGACACGAAGCGATTGCAGATTATGCTCGAAGCCGCCATAGGCACGCATGCAGTGATTGAGTGCGTCCTGGCCCGAGTGACCGAATGGTGTGTGCCCGAGATCGTGCGCCAGGGAAATCGCTTCGGTGAGATCCTCGTTGAGCCCAAGCGCACGAGCAACGGAGCGCGCGATTTGTGCCACTTCCAAGGAATGCGTAAGCCGTGTGCGGAACAGATCGCCCTCATGGTTGACGAATACCTGGGTCTTGTATTCCAGTCGCCGGAATGCCGCACAATGAACAATGCGGTCGCGGTCGCGTTGATACTCACCGCGGTAGGGCGGCGCCTGCTCCGGATGCTGACGGCCCCGTGACATGGCGTCGCTGGCCGCATAAGGCGCGAGCGTCATAGCTCACTCCGACACGCCTGCAGCGTGTACGTCAAAAGCTCAACGTCGAAATCAGCAGTGAGTACGGCACGCCCAATGGCCTTGAGCAATACCAACCTGATCTGCCCGTCTTGCACCTTCTTGTCCACGGCCATGAGCTCCATCAGTCGAGACGGTTCGAGTTCGGCCGGCGCACGTACGGGCAGCCGGGCCCGCGCTAACAAGGACTCAATACGCGCCACATCCGGCTCATTCAGCCATCCATTTCGCTGTGAGAGGCTCGCTGCCATGACCATCCCGGCGGCCACTGCTTCGCCATGTAACCACTTGCCGTAGCCCAGACCCGTTTCGATCGCATGGCCAAATGTGTGCCCAAGATTCAGCAACGCGCGCGTGCCGGTTTCTTTCTCGTCAGCGCTTACTACCTGCGCCTTGTGCTCACAGGAACGATAAACGGCGGTCGCTAGGACTTCCTGATCACGACCAAGCAGCGCTTCCATGTTCTCCTCGAGCCATACAATAAACGCTTCATCGCGTATTAGTCCGTACTTGATCACCTCGGCTATGCCGGCGGAGAGCTCGCGATCCGGCAACGTGTCCAAGGTCCCGGTGTCGATGATTACGCATTGCGGCTGATGAAACGCCCCGATCATGTTCTTACCCAACGGGTGATTAACCCCCGTCTTACCACCCACGGAGGAGTCGACCTGCGCCAACAGCGTCGTTGGTACCTGGATAAAGGGCACGCCGCGCTGATAGCAGGCGGCAGCAAATCCCGCCATATCGCCCATGACGCCCCCTCCCAGGGCGATAAGCGTTGTGCGCCGATCGCAGTGTGCGGCCAGTAACGCCGAAAAGATGCGCTCCAGCACCTCCAGCGTCTTGTACTGTTCGCCATCAGGTAAAACAATGCTAAGCGGTCGGTAACGGCCAAGACCGGCTGTCAGCTTGTCCATGTACAGCGGGGCCACAGTCTCATTGCTGACCACCGCCACCCGGCTGCCCTTGAGGTGCGAGGTAATCAGATCGGCACACGCAACGAGGTCCGTTCCGATGTGAATCGGATATCTGCGCTCACCCAGAGCCAGCTCAAGTGTTCTCATCGTGATCCAGCGAGTGCAGCTTCGCAGCTATTTTGCGCGCGACAGCTACGGGGGAGCGCCGGCTCGTCTTGACTATCACGTCGGCCTCGCTGCGGTACAGAGGTTCACGGCTTTTCATAATTTCCTCAAGCTTTTCGCGGCGATCACCGTCGCGCAGTAAGGGACGATCTCGACTACGTCGAGTGCGCTGAGTTAGGGTGTCGATATCGGCATCGAGATAGACCACGATGCCACGTGTACGCAGCATCTGGCGATTCTCTTGCGAAAGGATGGCGCCGCCGCCGGTTGCCACCACGACGCCAGACGTGCGCGTCAGCTCATCCAGGACCGCCGTCTCGCGCTTGCGAAATCCGGCCTCGCCTTCTATTTCAAAAATAAGCGCGACGCTGGCACCGGTGCGCTTTTCTATCTCCTGATCAGAGTCACAAAAGCGTTTGCTCAACAACTCCGCCAGGTGACGTCCAATAGTGGACTTACCGGCGCCCATAGGGCCGATGAGGAAGATATTCCCCGAAACCGTCATTGTTCGCCAGATATGCCAGCATCATGGGAATAAATCAAGAGACCGGTCGCGCGACTCACACCGCTGGCCGAGTTGGCCGCTCGCACGACGTTGCGGGCGCAGACCTCAGCATTACACGAACTTATCTTTAATGTTGATTTTCTTCGCGCCTATCGCCGAGCCAAGCGCCCTCTCCCCAGCCCTCCCCCATTCAGGGGAAGGGAGTTGTTTTGCTTTGGAATCCCCTTACTCAAGCCGACAGAGGCGTGAAGGCGAAGGGCAAGCACGAAGTGGCGGGTAGGGACCCCCGCGTTCGCCCCAGGCACAGGGACACGTGCCTGGGGCGAACCTTCTGAGCCAAGCGCCGAGTGAGGGAACCCCGCCTGTGGGGTATACATGCGGGGCGCAGGCCGCTCCTGTGCTTCCGTGCACCCGCAGCATAGGTGCTTGCCTGCACGGAAGTCCGGGGTGCCCTTTCTTTGGGTTCGTTTGTGCCGCACCGTCCCTGGCGCGGCCCCTGATCGGGCGCACTGAAGTGCGGCCGTTTGTTCCAGGCAAGTGTCTTTGGGCACGTGAAGACAAAATTGATGGGTTCAAATTTGGACCGCCGTAGGCGACTAATGCCGAAGCGCTACGGGGGTGCCGCGGTGGTGGAACCACCGTTTCAACACCCTAAGCTATATGCGGCGCCTGCACGGCCCACACCCTGCCCGCCGTTGTATTCGGCGGACAGGACGCGCCACCCGCGCTCAGGTGAGCGTCAGGTTCTCGGATAGGATCTTCGGGGTCAGGAAGATCAGGAGCTCGGTCTTATTATCAACGACGGATTTATTTTTGAACAACCACCCCAGCACCGGCACATCGCCGATCCATGGCACCTTGGTGACATCGTCATTCTTTGTGCGCTCGTAGATCCCGCCAATTACGACGGTTTCACCGTTGTCGAGCAGAACCTGGGTACGGATTTCCTTGATATTGAGTAAACCGATCACGGCGTCAGCAAAATTATCCTTGGTAATGACCACGTCCAATAACACGCGATCATCCGGCGTGATCTGCGGGGTGACCTCCAGCTTGAGCGTGGCGCGCTTCGTAACCACAGAACCCACGCCGAGAACGCTGGTAGTAAACACGCGCTCCTCGCCCTGCTCGATCGACGCTTTTTGCTGGTTGGCCGTGATCAGCCGCGGGCTCGATATGATCTTGCCGAGCCCTTCCGCCTCCAGCGCCGAGAGCTCCAAACTGAGCAGCCCCCCCGTGCCGAGCTTGGCGATGGTCAGCCCCAACGCCGCGGGGCTGGTAAACGCGCCCAGCCCCTGGGCCGGCAGGTTCACATTTAAGCCATCGGGCGTGAGCAAGCCGGTGGTATCCAGTGTGGATCGCTGGGTCACCTGAATGTCGCCGGAGGTGCCGCTCGATTGCACACCGAACTTCACACCTAGGTTGCGGCTGAAGTTTTCCGTCGCTTCCACCAGCCGGGTTTCGATCATTACCTGACGCACCGGTTGGTCCAGCTGCGCTATCAGCTTGCGCACTTCGGCGATCTTTTGCGCCGTGTCCTGGACGAGAAGGGAATTCGTACGCGAGTCCACCGTCACCTGGCCGCGTGGTGACAGCAGCGTGTTGGTCTCGGCGGTGGCCACTTCCGGTTGCCCGGTGGCGGCAGGACCAAACACGGGGTGCTCGCCTGCAAGCTGTGCGGCCGTCGGCAGCGCCTTGATCGACTTGAGCAAAGCGGCTATATCTTCCGCCTTGGCATAGTTGATCTGAATCAACTCGGAGGTGAGCGGCTCGAGATCGAGCACGGTCCGACTCGCCTCGAGCTGGGCCTTCTCTTTGGCAGCAACCTCGCTCGCGGGCGCAACCGTAACGACATTGCCGATCCGGCGTATCGCCAGATTCTTGCTGTCTACAATGATATCCAGGGCCTGATCCCACGGCACATCCTTGAGACGCAGCGTAAGGCTTCCCTTGACGCTATCACTGACCACGAAATTCAGGCCGGTGAAGTCAGCCAGTACCTGTAACGCGGCACGCACCTGGATGTTCTGAAAGTTCAGCGAGAGCTTCTCGCCGGAGTAGCCGAACTCATCGACCGGCCTCTCCTCTTCCTCTTCCAGGATCGGTTTCACATTGACCGTGAACACGTTGCCCGCCTGAAACGCCGACTGCTCAAAACGGCCCTTGGGGGTGATCACCATGCGCGTGTCGCGTCCACTGGGAAAACTGTCGATCGTTTGCACCGGGGTGGCGAAATCGACGACGTCGAGCCGACGCTGCAGGTCGGTGGGAATCGACGTGTTCAGAAAATCTATGAATATTTGGCCAGCCTGCTCGCTCAGATCGATCCCCACCGCCGGGTCCGAGAGCGTGATCTGGATAACGCCCTCGCCGGCAGATCCCCGACGGAAATCGATGTCGCGCACACTAAACTTACCTGGCTTAGTTTGTGCGGCAAAACGGGTCGTGCGTGGCTTTTGCGCGGGCGCGATTGCACGCACCGGAGTATCCAAGATAATTGCGAACGTGTTCCCCTTGGCGCTCGTGGTATAGGCGACCGGCCGCACCAGGCTAAGCACCACACGCGTGCGGTCCGGGGCCTCGATGGTGGTCACACTGAGCACTGCCCCTTCCTTAATCGGGAGCGATCTCTTCGTTAGGCTTACCCGTGTGTTGGGAAAATCCAGCGCGATTCTTGCGGGATTGGTGATACTAAATGCCGTGGGTTCGGGCGGGGGCTGGGACATCTCCAGCGTGATCTGCACGCGGCTTCCTGGGAGCACGGCGTAACGGATTTTCTTGATCACATTCTCATCGCCAGTTGCCGGAGCGGGCGGCGGCGTGGCGGCCGGCTCGGGAGTCGCCGCCGTGGTGCTCGTAGCTCCGACGCCCGCCTGTGCCACAACGCGATAGCCATAATCGGTTGGTGTCACCTCCAGGTGCCCGGACTCGGTCAGCAGCAAATCGACATTCACCGCGGTAGCGTTATCTGCAAGATAAGGATAAACGCCCTTGACCTTGCCTCGACGTTCAAGCTCTCCCGCTGCTGGCCCTAGAGTACTGTCGGGGAACGTGAGACGCAGCCGCTGACCGCCTTCAAGCGAACTAGTGGTAAAAGAAGCCTCCCCCTTGACCTGGATTTGTAACACCGCTTCGTCGTCGTCGCTCCACGCGAGCGAACTGATCTCGCCCGCAAACGCGGCAGCTGAACCAAACATCACCGACATAACCAAGACGGCGAGCATGCGGCGGGCTTTCAGGGCACACAAAACCATTGATGATGCTGTTGATGATGCTGTTGTGTTCGTTCTCATACCCTTATCTCTCATTCCACAATCGCGATATTGGCTTCGCGTTCAATCCAGTCCCCGAGCGGATTCTGGACAAGTTCGACCAGATCTATCTGCTCTTCTGTGATCTTTGTCACCATGCCGAAGTTCTGTCCCATGTGATCGCCCACCTTGGCGCGATACACCGCGCCATCGGGCGCCTGGATCACTGCCCAGGATTGGTTTCCGCGCGTCAACGTGCCCACCATCCTCAGCGCATCGAGTGGATACTCTTCGAGCGGCTCCTTGCGACGATTCCTGTCCGGCTGTGGCCCGCCCTTGTTCCCGCCCTGCGGCTTCAAATTAAACGGCGCGAACGGGTTGGTCAGGTTATCGGCCGTATAAACAAAGGATTCGTGCGTCTTGATCTCGGGCAGGGGCTCCACACGCGGCTTGCGGCCCTTGCGCTGGTCTTTGACCCACTGCTGCAAATCAGCAGCGCCGTCGCCGCTACAGCCAGCAACCAAAAAGCTTAGTGAAATAAAAAGAATGGTCGGCCCGAGCCGCTTCATCTACCTTCTCCGTCTGCGTCTGCCTTTCTTCTTCTTTTTCTTCTTGGCAATCGCGGCGATCTCATCATCATCGAGGTAGCGATAAGTCTTGGCCTGTGCCGACATCAGCAGCTTGCCATCATATTTCTTCTTACCCCTCTTGCCGCCAGCAATAATCGATATGTTTCCGAAGGTCACGATGCGCGGTAGCGCCGCGACGTCGCTGACAAAGTTCGCCAGCTCATGATAACTGCCTCTTACCTTGATGCTTATCGGTAACTCGGCATAAAACTCTCTCGGTTTCTCTTTCTGCGGCTTGAATAGCACAAACTCGAGTCCCTGGCCCAACCCCGCCTGAGTAATATCGATCAGCAAATCCGGTACCTCGGTGGTGTCGGGCAACTGTCGCAACAGACTGCCGAACGTCTGCCTCATTTCCTCCATCTGTTGCTTGTAGGCAGGTAGATTAATGGCCAACGCTACCTTGCTACTATAGGTCTCCTTCAGCTTCACTTCGCGCTTCGTGGCGGCATCGAGGTCATCGAGTTCTCCGCGCACGATGAACCAGAATCCGGCCGCCAGTATCAGGATGCCAACCATGACTATCCCGCCGATCTTGAGCGGCAGCGGCCAAGCCGAGATATTATTAAGATCGATGTTTCTTAAATCATCTAGAGTCATTAGCTGGATTTCCGCTATTTTTTCGCTTGGCGGCGCTTCCCTGACTTCGTGGGAATCTTTTGTTTCTGAACCCTGGCTGTCTCTTTCACCCTGAGCGAAAACGTACTCACGCGATCGCTGCCCCGCGCCTTAACATTAATGACATCGAGGTTGGGGTCGGCGAACCACTCCGACGACTCGAGGTTGCGCATGAGGGCCGATACGCGCGCGTTCGACTGGGCGACGCCTTTTATCCCTATGCTCTTTCCTTTCTGCTTTACGGACGTGAAGTAAACGCCTTCCGGTAGCTTTCGCACCAGATCGTCAAATACGTGCACGACCTGGGTGCGGTCACCCTGCAGCTCGTAGATCACGTTCATGCGCGCGATCAAAGCTGCACGCTGCTTCTTTAAGTCCCGGATCGCCTTGATCTCCTTTTCGAGCTTCGCAATCTGCTGTTGCAGAAAATCATTGCGCCGGTTCTGGTTGTCGATCAAACCCGTGACATGCAGATGCGCATAAAATACAACCAATCCCATCAGTATCCACGCGCCGAACGACATGGTAAGCAATTGGCGATCTTGCTCCTTGCGGCGCATCTCGCGCCAGGGCAGCAGATTCAGTCGCGTGCTCATTGATCGAAGCTTCGCACCGCAAGTCCGCAGCTGATCATCAGCGAAGGTGCGTCGCTCGCCAGCATCTGTGGTTTGATGCGTGAGGCCAAAGACATGCTTGCGAACGGATTCGCCACCATCGCCGGCACGCCGATGCGCGCCGCCACCATCTCATCGATTCCCGGAATCTGGGCACAACCACCTGCGAGCAGCAGCTGGTCAACACTGTTAAACGGGCTCGATGAGTAGAAGAACTGCAGCGCGCGCATGGTTTCCTGGCACATCGCTTCCATGAACGGTCGCAGCACGTCTGTCTGGTAGTTGTCCGGCAACCCGCCTTGTTTCTTCGCCAGACCAGCTTCTTCATAGGACAGACCGTAACGTCGCTGAATCTCCTCGGTGAGCTGGCGTCCCCCAAAGGTGTGATCCCGGCTGTAAACGGAGTGGTTGTTATGGATGACATTAATATTGGTCGTCGTGGCCCCGATATCCAAGATGGCGACGGTTTTCTCCATGCCGCCACCGGGCATATGCTCGGCAATGAGCGAGTACGCGTTCTCCATCGCATAGGTCTCGATGTCCACCACCGCCGGTGTCAGCCCAGGTCCCTGGATGACGGCTACATAGTCATCGACAATCTCCTTGCGGCAAGCTGCCATCAACACCTCCATTTCGTCCGCATTTTCCTCGGAGGCGCCCAGGACCTGGTAGTCCATGTTCACCTCGTCAAGCGGATAGGGGATGTAGTGGTCCGCTTCCATTTCGATCTGGGTTTGCAACTCAGCGTCCGAAAGATTCGCCGGCATCTTGATAGTCTTGGTGATCACGTGTGCACCCGCAACGGCTACCGCTGCATGCTTGCAGCGCGTGCCCGAGCGTTTCACCGCGCGCTCGACGGCCTGCGCCACCTGCTCCACCTCGGTGATCGCGTGCTCCACCACCGAGTTCTGGGGCAGCGGCTCTACGGCATAGCGCTCGACACGGATGTGGTCATCGGCCTTGCTCAACTCCAGCACCTTGCAGGCCGATGAACTGACGTCTATGCCAATCATAGATTGCTTGCTTTTGCTGAACAGTTTTTCTAACATGAACTACCGTTTTACCTTTTAAATCAGTTGTTTATATGATATAGGTACAAATAAGGGTGAAGTACTACACCCAAATATAGACCATTGCGAATGGAAGTGACAAATACGCCTTTGGCGGCCGCCGATTTGGCTTTATACTTTGCCGGCTCCGGACGCCTGCCGTCCAGCTCCGGTCATGATCTACCTGTCCATGGAAGCCAATAACGACTCCGGTCCCACACCCAGGGCGCGGCGTGGCCCACGTCGTAGGCTAGGGCGAGCTCTGCTGGTCGCACTCCTCGGTCTTTTCGTCACCGGGGCACTGGTGCTCGCCGTGGCCGTGACGCTGCTCACACCTAAGCTGCCCTCGGTGCTGTCGCTTTCCGAAGAGCGGCTCAAAGTACCCATGCGCGTATATTCGGCCGAGGGCAAACTGCTCGCCGAGTTCGGCGAAGAGAAGCGCATACTGTTGGACGCTGACGACGTTCCGGATCTGCTGATCAAGGCGATTCTTGCAGCCGAGGATGACGATTTTTATAACCATTACGGCATCGATATTTTGGGGATTGCACGCGCATTGTGGGCCAACCTTCGCAGCGGTACCCACAGCCAGGGGGCGAGCACAATTACCATGCAGGTGGCGCGGAACTTTTTCTTGAGTCCCGAGAAAACCTATACGCGTAAGATCAAGGAGATCCTGCTCGCCTTCAAGATCGAGCGGCAACTTACCAAGAATGAGATCCTGGAGCTCTATCTAAATAAGATCTTTCTCGGCAACCGTGCCTACGGGTTCGGCGCGGCCGCCCAAGTCTATTATGGTAAACGGCCCGACGCACTGACGCTGCCAGAAACCGCCATGCTGGCGGGCTTGCCCAAGGCTCCCTCCCGGAATAATCCGATAAGCAACCCCGAACGTGCGATTGCACGGCGCAATTACGTCCTGCAGCGAATGCAGACGCTTGGATTCGTCGATCAGGCCAATTTTAACGAGGCGGTGTCAGCGCCGCTGACGGCCAGCAAACATGCCTTGCGCTACGACGTCGAGGCGCCGTACGTGGCGGAGATGGTGCGCCAATACATGGTCGATAAGTACGCTGAGGAAAGCTACGGTGGTGGTTTTCACATCTACACCACTATTCGCGCAGACTATCAGCAAGCGGCCAACCGCGCGTTGCGCAAGGGCTTGCGCGCCTACGAGCAACGACATGGCTACTATGGCCCAACGGCCCATGTCGACATCACCGAAGCTGACCTCGATCAGGATTACCTTGACGACGTGTTGAGGCAGTACCGCTCGATTGGCGATTTGCTGGTGGGGATCGTCTTGGCGCTCGATGAGCAGACGGCAACAGTGTACACCCAGGACGGTTATGTAGTGGAAGTCGGCTGGAACGGCTTGTCGTGGGCGCGCAAATACATCGACGAGGGGGCGCGTGGGCCGGCCCCTAAGAAGGCTGCAAATATCCTGGCACCGGGAGATATCATCTATCTGGAGTATGTCGAACCGGAGGGAGGTAAGGAGCAGGCGCAGGGTGAGAAAACCGAAGAAGAAGAGGCAGGCTACTGGGCGCTGACCCAGGTGCCGCGAGTGGCGGGTGCTCTGGTGTCATTGCGACCCAGTGATGGCGCCATCCTGGCGCTGACTGGCGGTTTTGATTTTGACCAGAGCAAGTTCAATCGGGTCACACAGGCCGAACGCCAACCCGGATCCAACTTGAAGCCCTTTATCTACTCGGCCGCGCTGGAAAAGGGCTTCACGACCGCCACTGCGGTCAGTGGTGCGCCGATTGTAATCGCGGATCCCGAGGGACTGGAGGATACCTGGCGCCCTGAGAATTACAGCGGCCGGATCTTCGGGCCAACTCCGTTGCGCAAGGCTCTGACGCTGTCATTGAACCTCGTGTCGGTGCGTCTGTTGCGGGCGATTGGGCCCACCTATGCCGCCGAGTATCTACAACGATTCGGCTTTGACCCGGCCGATCTGCCCCATAATCTGTCATTGGCACTCGGCAACGCCTCGGCCACACCGTTACAGATGGCTACCGCATTTGCTGTGTTCGCCAACGGTGGCTACAAGGTCGAACCCTACTTCATAACGCGCATCGACGATGCCGACGGCAACATTCTGCTGCAGGCCAACCCGCTGGTCATCTGCGCCGAGTGTCCCGAATCCGACGATGCCGTAGAAGACAAGCAGACGGATACGACAGACCGGCGAACTCCGGATGCTGTCAATTCGCTGCTTGCCGAACTCGGCGAGGGTACGACCACAAGCGATGCACAGACGTACAAGCCTCGTTATGCGCCACGCGTTATCAGCAAGGAAAACGCCTTTATTATGACAACCGTCATGAAAGATGTTATCGCGCGCGGCACGGGCCGGCGGGCACTGGCGCTTGGCCGTGCCGACCTTGCCGGCAAGACGGGCACCACCAATGAGTTCCGCGACGCGTGGTTTTCCGGGTTTACGCAGGATATCGTCACGACGGCCTGGATTGGCTTTGACCAACCCGCGTCATTGGGTCCCGGCGAGGCCGGCGCGCGCGCCGCTTTGCCGATCTGGATTGATTACATGACGACCGCACTAAAAGGTATGCCAGAGAGGACCTTAACGGTGCCGTCAGGCATCGTCGCGCTGAGCGTTGACCGTGAGACCGGCGAACCTCGCGACCCCGAGGATCCCGGCGCGATCGTGGAGTACTTCATCGAGGGTACGGAGCCTGTTACCTTCATGGCTGATGAAGACGGTGCGGAAATTACACCGGCGCCGCCACCGGTAAACGAAGAGATCCCCAAGGGACTATTCTGATGCCGAGCAAGACCACGTTGGCGCGCGCGAGCAAGACCGGCGCGCGCGCGGAGGCACAAGTTCGTCAGCGCATCAGCGCCGAGGCAGCTCGCATTATGTGCGAAGAGGGCGTGCGCGATTTTCAGACTGCAAAAAGAAAGGCTGCCAATCGCTTGAATCTACCTGACGGCAAGAATTTGCCGGCCAACCAGGAGGTGGAATCAGCCCTGCATGAGTACCTGCAGTTGTTCCACGCTGAACGACTCTCGGGCACACTGGCCGAGTTGCGCATGGTGGCCATCGAGGCCATGCGGTTTTTCGCCGCGTTCGACCCCCGCTTGGTCGGGTCCGTGCTAAGCGGCGTCGTCACCGCCGAGTCCGTTGTTCAGCTGCACGTCTGCGCCGACACACCCGAGGAGATCGGCCTTTGGTTGCAAGATCACAACATTCCGTATGAAGAGACCGATAGGCGTATACGGTACGGAGGTGAACGCTATGATACGCGTCCGGTCTACCACTTCAACGCCGATTCAATTGCCGTTGAAGTGTACGTCTTCGAGCCGCAAAGCGCGCGCGAGCCGCCGTTGAGCCCGGTGGACGGAAAACCGATGAGGCGCGCGACGATCCGGGAGCTTGAAGCGATAACTAAATCGCCGGCGCCCGCGCCGTTCCCTGAGTTCAACGCACCAGAGTGACGCAGCCGCGAGCGCGGCACAATTATGCTAACACCGGGTGAATAACCCGACTATTTCACCGCAGAGCGCGAAGCGCACGACCCCAGGGACGGACGACTCCAGGGACGGAGGAGGTAGGACCGCGTCGGGAACAGCGGTCGAGGAGGACTACAGGGATGTAGGAGGTAGAGCAACGCAGGGAGCGGTTGCCGAGGTAGATCGCGTCGGGAACAAGCGATCGCGAGAACGCGGAGGCCTGATTTCAAACAGCTTTGCTCTTGCCGTCGAGGCGGGTACGGTATAACAGTTTGTCCCTGGCTCTGCCATCAACAGCAATGGTCTAGTTGTTTTTTCTCTGCGATCTTTGCGGTCTCTGCGGTGAATTCGCACTGAAATATCCGGTGTAACTGCCTCGATGGATGAGTCGATACCAGGCTAACTCGCCTGAAGTTGCTGGATCACCTCGCGGGCGTCAGCAGCGAGCGGGTGCGATGGATGGGTCCGGGTAAAGGATTGCAACGCACTTCATTCCCCGTTGCTTATTACCCAGTTCGACATAAACGAGACCGAGCGCGAGCTGCGCGCGGGGAGCTGAGCTGACCACCCGCGCTGCCGCTCTCCCCTAAGGTGTATTGCAGCTTACCGGCCTTGTCGATCACCGCCAGCGCGCTATCGCCGGAGCTGGCGACGACGATGGCGGAATCGCCCATAGGCGCGAGCCCGCCGAGCTGGGTAGATCGAAACGGCGCGTCCTTGCCGACGACGGGGGTCGCACTGACTGCGGAGGGGCCGAGATTGACGAGCTTTCCGGATTTGCTATCCGTCAAACGGATCGTACTTCGGCATCGACGAACATGCCCGTGACCTGCGAAAATCGCGTCTCGTCCCCGCTCCCGGCGGGAATCGTTTTAGAGAGTTTGAACTCAGCAGTGTCGGCCGCGGTGGTCGCGATGCCGTGAGACACAAGCGGCGCCACGAGGACGACCGGGGCACGCGAAAATGCAGCACGCGCGCGTTTGCACTTATACTTAAGGCTAACAGGTACAGAGTCCGATCTCATACAATGCCCCCACGCCCTATGGCAGCGATGTGAGGCGAGCTGCCTGCGACCGCATCTAGCGATTCATGCTCTCTACCCGACAAATCGGTTTTGTCCTGGGAGGTATTAGCCTGATCATCCTCCTAATGTATCTGCGGGGCAACCAGTTGCTCGATACCTTGGAGCTCAAGACCTATGACATGCGCCTGGTAGCCCAAGGTACGCGTATTCCCTCCGGGGATGTCGTCATCGCCGCCATCGATGAGCAGAGTCTCGCCACGCTGGGGCGCTGGCCGTGGAGCCGGGTGGTACTGGCCGATCTCATCGGCAAGCTCGATGCGCTCGCTGCGCGCGTCATCGCCTTGGATGCCTTCTTCCCGGAGTCGGAAAACGAGGCGCTGTTGCGTCAGATCGAAAAACTGGAGTCGGAGCGACACGTCAGCGGCAAAAACAGCCCCTTTGCCTCCTTGAAGCAGGCGTTGGCGGCAGACGCCGCGCTCGGACGCGCTATCGCCGTCAGCGGCAAGGTCGTTCTCAGCATGGTTTTCCTGATGTCGGAAGAAGAGGCGCGCCAGCGTCCGCCGGGAGAGTCGGACGAGGCCTTCGCGCATGTCAAAGACCAGGCAGTTCGGGCCTTCCAGGTGAGTGGCGACACCGGCCTAGACTTTCCGATGGTCGAGCCTGCCGGCCTTATGGCCAATCTGCCGCAAATACGATCCAGCGCCCAATATACTGGCCATATCAACAGCATTCCGGATCCGGACGGCACTCTGCGCTGGGCGCCGCTGGTCATTCGCTACAAAGACATGTTTTTCCCATCGGCCGATGTGCAAGCCGTGCGCGCCTATCTCGGCGCGGAGGACATCCTTCTACATGCCACCGATTATGGAATCACTGCCCTGCAGATCGGCAATCGGCTCATCAACACCGACGAGTCCGGTCGCGCGCTGATCCACTACTACGGCCCGGAGCAAACTATCCCCACGATCTCGATCGCCGATTTGATGAACGGCAACGTCCCCGCCGAAAAGATTAAGGGCAAGATCGTGTTGATCGGGGCCACCGCCGAGGGCATTGGCGATATCCGTGTAACCCCTTACGGTCCCATCTTCCCTGGGGTCGAGATCCGCGCAAGCACCATGCAAAACATTCTCGACAGTGATTTTGTCAATCGACCAGGGTGGATGCTGGCCGTCGATGCACTCGTTATTGTCTTGCTGGGCGGGTTGCTGGCCTATGCGATGCCGCGTATGGGCATGTGGAGCGGGGCTGGTCTTACAGTGGCGCTGTTGGCAGCATATTTAGGCATCGCCGTCGTTGTGTTCCATGTGCAGCTCGTCTGGTTGAATCTCGTTTATCCTTCTGTTCTGGTCCTCGCCCTGTTCGTGACCTCGACCATCGCCAAGTATCTGAGTGCAGAGACAGGCAAACGGCAGATCAAGTCGGCCTTCCAGCACTACGTGCCACCAGCGGTGGTCGATGACATCATCGACAATGTCGAACGGCTCAGACTCGGTGGTGAGAAGCGCGTGCTCACAGTGTTGTTTTCCGATATTCGCAGGTTCACTTCGGTCGCCCAGTCATTGGCGCCCGAGGAGCTGGTTCGATTGCTGAATGTCTACCTTACGCAAATGACCGAAAAAGTCTTCAAGCATGATGGCCTGCTGGACAAATATATCGGGGATGCCATCATGGCCGTTTACGGCGCGCCGATCCGCCGGGACGACCACGCCGTCCTGGCCTGCCGCACGGCGCTGGATATGCTCGATGAGCTGCGCCACCTGCAAGCCACCTGGAAGGAGCAGGGACTACCGATCCTGGATATCGGGATCGGTATTAATACGGGCGCCATGGTCGTTGGCAACATGGGCTCGGAGAATCGGTTTGATTACACTGTAATCGGCGACTCCGTGAACCTGGGGTCGCGCATAGAGGCTCTGAACAAGACCTACGGCACGCACATTCTTATGAGCGAGTTTACATACGACCAGGTACGCGAGGAGTTCAAGTACATTCGCGAGATTGACGTAACGACGGTCAGGGGAAGGAGTGAACCGGTAAAGATCTATGAGCTCATGCATGCCGATGGCTATACACGCATGGACTGGCTTGCCGAGTATCAACGCGCATACGAGCTCGTGCGCCGGAACGAACCCGATCAAGCGATTCCGATCTTCGAGCACTTGCGCAAAGCCGTAAATGACCCAGTTAGCAGCTACTACCTTCGTACCGCCCACCTTCCCTTACCGCAAGGTTAGATGGCCCAATGCGTGCGTTCGCGCTTTGAATGACGTCACCGGCTCTGTAGAATCGGCACCCCTTGTAATATCCCCTCCACCCTGGAACCTGAAGAGGCGGTGAAACAACATCTGCGCAAATTGCTCACCGAGGCCATAGCGGAATTGGAACGCGACGGCGTGCTGGTGGCGAACCACGGCGTAACAATCAGCGTCGAACACCCGCGCCACGAGGGGTACGGCGATTTTGCCAGCAACGTGGCATTGGCGCTCGCCGCAAAGGCACACGTGCCTCCGCGCGAGCTTGCGCAAGAGATCGTGAAGCGGCTTCCCGATTCCGGGCATGTCGAGCACGTAAACATCGCTGGGCCCGGATTTATTAATTTCGTCCTCACCAAGGGCGCACTCCAAACCGTGGTGCGCGAGATCCTGGATGCCGGCGTTGATTACGGTCGCAGCCATCTCGGCGGCGGGCGTGCGGTGCAGGTCGAGTTTGTCTCCGCCAATCCCACCGGGCCATTGCACGTGGGTCACGGGCGCGGCGCCGCCTACGGCGCGACGGTGGCAGACTTATTAGAGGCGGTTGGATTCAAGGTGCACCGCGAGTATTACGTAAATGATGCCGGGCGCCAGATGGACATCCTCGCCACCAGCGTGTGGTTGCGCTGCCTCGAGCTGTGTGGTGAGGAGATCAGCTTTCCCAAGAGCGGCTACGCAGGCGATTATGTCTATGACATCGCCGCCGAACTCCATCGCGAGCACGCTGCGGCGTTGCTATGTCGCGCCTCGCAGGTCTTGCACGACGTGCCCGCGGATGCACCCGAAGGTGACAATGAGATCCACATTGACGCACTGATTACGCGCGCCAAGCTGTTACTCGGGGAGCAACTGTATCGTGTTATCTACGACCGGGCGCTAAGCATCATACTAGTCGATATACACCGGGACCTCGAGGAGTTTGGCGTGGTCTACGACCTGTGGTTCTCCGAACGCTCGCTTACGGACAGTGGCGCGGTGGATCGTGCCATCGAACGCTTGCGAAGGTCGGGGCATGTGTACGAGCAAGGTGGCGCCTTGTGGTTCCGCTCGACGGATTACGGTGACGAGAAGAACCGCGTGGTCGTGCGCGAGAACGGCCAGACCACTTACTTTGCATCGGATATCGCCTATCACATGGATAAGCTCGAGCGCGGGTATGAGCAGGTAATCGATGTATGGGGTGCTGATCACCACGGCTACGTGCCACGTGTGAAGGCGGCGCTCACGGCCATCGGTGACGATGCCTCGAGGCTGCATGTCTTGCTGGTGCAGTTCGCCACGCTTTATCGCGGTGGCGAAAAGGTACAGATGTCTACCCGCAGCGGCGAGTTTGTCACGCTGCGGGAACTGGTTCGCGAGGTCGGTAAAGACGCTGCCCGCTTTTTCTACGTCATGCGCAAGTGCGAACAGCACATGGACTTTGATATCGATTTAGCTAAGTCACAGTCTGCCGACAATCCGGTTTATTACGTGCAATATGCGCATGCGCGCATATGTAGCGTGTTCCACCAGCTAAAGGAAAAAAACCTGGCTTACGACCGGGAAAACGGTCTCGCCCATGTAGAGCTTCTGGTGGAGGCGCACGAGCAGGCACTGCTTGCGACGTTGGCGCGCTACCCGGAAGTGGTTGAAGCAGCGGCAACGATGTATGAACCGCATCAGCTGTGTCATTACCTTCGCGAGCTGGCGAATGACTTCCATACTTATTATAACGCGCATACGTTTCTGGTCGACTCCGCGGACGTGCGCGACGCACGGCTGAACCTCATCGGCGCAACACGGCAGGTGATCGCCAACGGCCTGGGCTTGCTGGCGGTATCCGCACCGCAGAGCATGTAGGATAAAACGCATGGTCCGCAAGAAACGCGCCAAGACGGCAAGACGGCGCCGCAAAATCAAGAAACTGCCGCCGTGGGCGTTTCTGGTACTCGGTCTAACGATCGGTATCGTGCTAACCGCGCTGGTCACGGTTTTTGCCTACCGCGGTACCTCGCCCGGTAGTGGTTTGGGCACACTCATCAGCCGCGCGCACAAGCCGCCGGATCGAAGCAACACGAAGATTCCTAGCGCTGCAAGCCCGACTAAAGTTCGCATGCCCAAGTTCGATTTCTACACCATCTTGCCGGAGATCGAGACCGTGCTGCCGGAGGCGGAGCCGTTGCCGCAAAAAAAGCCAGTAAAAGCACCGGACGCTAGTGTGCGTTATGTCCTGCAGGCGGCGTCGTTTGCCAGGTTCGAGGATGCCGACCGTCTAAAGGCAAGGCTCGCATTGAATGGCCTGGTCACGCACATCCAGAAAGTAACGATTGAGGGAAAAGGCGAGTTCTACCGCGTGCGCCTGGGACCGTACGATAACCTCGCGGAGCTCAATACCGCCAACGCGCGCCTGCGCGAGCTCGGCATCGAGGCGTTGCGGCTCAAGGTCAAACGGGAGGGGTAAGGACGCCTTGAGCGGAGTTGCCGTCACCGAAAAGCGATTTTTTCTGGTGGAACAACGCGGATATGTCGGCGTCCCCCAATCCTGCCTCCATCAATCGCTTGTAATGCACCAGGGTCATCTCAACAAGCGGCAGCTGCGCAGCCAACGACTCGGCCATGTGCTTGCAGATCGAGAGATCCTTGTGATGCAGGGCCACCTTGAAGCCGGGGACGAACTCATGATTGAGCATGCTCGCACCGCGGTGCGCCAGGAACCAGCTGGATGCCGCGCCGGTCCCCAGGACATCGATCACCTTGTCCATCGGCAAGCCCAGGGCCTGCCCGAATGCGAGTGATTCCGCCACCGCCTGGTTGATTCCGGCCACCATCAGTTGATTCACGGCCTTCACCCCCTGACCGCTGCCCACCGGTCCGATGTGGGTGATCTTGGATGCCACAGCAGACAAGACCGCGCGCGCACGTGCAAGCACGGCGGCATCGCCGCCGACCATCATCACCAGCTTGCCCTGGCGTGCACCTTCCACGCCGCCCGATACCGGCGCATCCAGAAAGGCGGCGTTTACTGAGGCAAGGCGCGCTGCCGCCTCCCGTGCGGTCGTGGAACTCACTGTCGATGTATCTACCATAATCTTGCCCGCAGCCATGCCAGGCACCAACGCATCGACGACCTCCAGCAACGCCGCATCATCGGAGACACTCGTTATGATGAGGTCACACTCCTGGGCGAGCGGGCCGGGCCCGGCTGCGAGCGCGAGTCCGCTCGCGGAGGCTATGGCTGCGGCGGTCACCTGTGTGCGGTTCCACGCCGCACGCAGCTGCCCGGCTTTGTGGAGGTTAACCGCCATGGGGGCGCCCATGGCACCCAATCCAATGAAGCCTGTTTTCATTGTGAGACTCCTGCTTACGTAAGCATGATCGCGGTCGGCCTGTTTCGAGCGCGGCCATAGTGACAGGCTGTTGGCGCCGCGCACGGCACCGGGTCAGCGCCAGGAGAGCACGGAGAAAAATGTTCAAACAGTATCACCCTGGTGGTGCAATCGGATATGGCGTGATCGTTTATATTCCTGGTCGGCCGCCGCCCGTGACTGTGCGCATATTCGTTTGCTCTGTGATCATCGTGGCCTCCACGGTGAGTGTGCGGTATTAACCGGATTAGTCTTCCAGATAGGTATAGCCCTGCAGGCCCGACACCAGGATGCTCAGGCAGGTCTGTCTTTCTGCCTTGCTCAACCACGAGGCCTGCTCGGTTTTTCGGCGATAGTCCGCAAGCAACTCTTCCGGGAGGAAGTGCACGTAGCGCAGAACCGAGCTGACATCGTCTCCACGTAGGGGTTGCTCCAGTTGACAGCCTCCATCCGCTAACAGTTCGACGTGCACCGAGGCTGTATCGCCGAAAAGATTGTGCATGTCACCCAGTATCTCCTGATAGGCGCCAACCAGGAAGATACCCAATAGATAGGGGGCCTTGCCGTCAACGGCATGCAAAGGCAAAACCGGCCCCACGCCTTCAGCGTTGACATACAGGTCCACGCGACCGTCCGAATCGCAGGTGATGTCCCGCAGTACAGCGTGCCGTGTCGGGCGCTCGTGAAGGCGGTGCAATGGCATGACGGGAAATATCTGATCGATCGCCCATACATCCGGGATCGACTGGAACAACGAAAAGTTGCAAAAGTACTTGTCCGCCAGCTTTTCGCTCAACTCATCAAGGACCTCGCGGTGCGCCTTCAGCGCGGGCTGCAGCTGCTCACGTACTTTCTCAAAAGTCGCATAGCAGATCTGCTCGGCGCAGGCGCGCTGCGAGAGCGTGAGCTCACCGTGACTGAACATGGCCTGCGCCTCGGACAGCCGGTAGACGGCATCGTGGTAGACCTCGATCGGGGCGCGCTCGCCCAGACTCTGGAGCCCCTCCCACATGTCGCAAATGATCTGGGCTTCGCCTGGTCCCGGCGCCTCCATAAACTGCGCATGCGGGGAACGTTCCACATCGACGACATTGGTGATCAGCAGCGCGTGGTGTGCGGTCATTGCCCGACCCGACTCCGAGATGAGGTCAGGATGTGGCAGGCCGTGCGCGCTGCAGATCTCCCACAGTGCGTGCACGATGTTATTGGCGTACTCCTGCACGCTGTAATTCATGGAGCAAAAGCTTCTGGAACGGGACCCCTCATAATCCACACCGAGGCCACCGCCTACGTTAACGCACCGAATAGCTACACCCAGCTCGCGTAGTGCCGCGTAGTAACGCGCCGCCTCGCGCATACCGACCTGTATGTGTCCGATATTGGGTATCTGCGAACCCATGTGAAAGTGCATCATTTGCAACGCGTCCAGCATGCCCGCGTCACGCAGGTGTTGCACAACACGCAACAGCTCGGCTGCCGATAGGCCAAACTTGGATTTCTCACCGCCGGTATTTTGCCACTTGCCCGCGCCGAGTGATGCCAATCGCACGCGCACCCCGATTAATGGCTCAACGCCGAGTGCGCGCGACTCCTCCACGATAAGGTCCAGCTCGTTAAGTTTCTCCACGACAATGTAGACCTCGTGACCCAGTTGCTTACCGATAAGCGCCAGGCGAATGTACTCCCTGTCTTTGTAACCATTACAGACAATGACGCCACGAGAATACGACTGCGCCAGCACCACCATCAGCTCCGGCTTGCTGCCCGCTTCAAGGCCGACGCCGTTATTTTCGTGACGCAGGATCTCGGCGATCACACTGCGTTGTTGATTTACCTTGATCGGATAGACGGGGCTAAAGTGGCCGCGGTAGTCGTCAGCCGTCATGGCCCGGGTGAAAGCCTCGTTGAGCTGTCGCACGCGATCATGCAAGATGCCGGAAAAGCGCACCAGGGCCGGCAAGGTGAGCCCTCGTGCCTTGATGTCATCGTTAAGCAGGTAAAGGTCGATCTCAGGCCCGTCGTCGCGCCCGGTGGGCCGAGCGACCAGATTGCCGTGCGAGTTTATGTCAAAATATCCGCCACTCCAGCGGGCTACGTTATAAAGCCGGCGTGCCTTGTCGATATCCCAGTCGCTCATGAAAGACAGATGCAAGATCCAAGATTAAAGATGCCAGATTATGAGATATTACGACCAAGAAAGGAACGTAAGCGCTGCTTGCCCGGGGCGACTTGTATCTTGTATCTTGCCGATTGCATCTGAATCTGCGGAGTAAATGTCATGACGATCGATAACAGCTGGTACACCGAGGAATGTCCCGAGGGGGGGTCTGCGTTTTCGATGAAACTCAAAGAAAAGGTGTACGAGGAACAGACGCCATACCAGCTAATTGAAGTCTACGAAACCGAATTCTTCGGCACCCTCATGACACTGGATGGTCTGGTTATGCTTACCGACCGCGACAACTTCATTTATCACGAAATGTTGGTCCACCCGGCCTTGTTCACGCACCCGCAACCACGACGGGTACTGGTGATCGGTGGCGGTGACTGTGGCACGCTGAGAGAGGCATTGCGGCATGCGGACTTGCAAACCGTCGAAATGGTCGAGATCGATGAACGCGTCACCCGCGTAGCGGAACGTTTTTTCCCCGAACTGTGTGAGGCAAACAATGATTCGCGGGCGCGCTTCCATTTCACCGACGGGATCAAATGGGTCACCGGCGCCGCTCCGGAGAGCTATGACGTCATTATTATCGACTCCACCGATCCGGTTGGACCGGCGGCTGGGCTGTACTCACAGGCATTCTATGCCGGCTGCTTCAAGGCTCTCGGGGCGCACGGCGTGGTAGTGGCACAAAGCGAATCACCGCTGTACCACCTCGATCTGATCAAAAACATGCGTAGCGCCATGGCCGCCGCCGGCTTCCCGGAGGTGGCGAGCCTTCATTTCCCGCAGTGCACCTACCCCTCGGGGTGGTGGACCGCCACCCTGGCGTGCAAGAAAATTCCGGGAATCAGCTATCGCGAGCACGCGGCCGCGCAGAAGACGTTTCCCACGCGCTACTATAATCACTCGATCCACAAGGCGGCGATGGTGGCCCCCACATTTTTCCTTGAGGCTGTGGGCTAGCCCGCCGCGTTCTCACCCGGCAGGGGTCGGTAGCGAGATTGCGCCCGGCCGGCCCATCCCAGGGCTGTAACTTGCATCAGATTTCCTATACTTAACCAGGAGACACGAGTTGAACCCACCTTGGGGAAAAGCATGAAAAAGATTGGAATAGCTCTCGGCGTTGTCTTGCTCCTGCTTGTAGTGGCTGCGGGCGCCGCGCCATTCTGGTTCGGCATGCAGATGGAAAAAGCCTACACCGAAATGGTGCAGCAGATGTCCGCCAACAGCACCGCCGCATTCACTACCAAGCGTTACGAGCGCGGCTGGCTTAGCTCGAGCTCCGAAACCACGATTCAGATGCCGCGCGTGCCGTTCGGCTTTAGGCTGACCAGCGAGATCGAACATGGGCCGATTGCGATCAGCCGGATACTGCAAGGTGAGCTGCAGCTCACACCGGCATTGGCGTTCGTGAACACCCAGGTCAGTATGGTCGCAAAGAAAGGTACCGGTTCAGACTTGGCCAAGGCATTCATCAAGCAGGGATCCGTCATTAAGGCCGATACGGTGGTCAGCTTTAACGGAAATGCCGACACCGCGCTTAGCGTTTTAGCGAGCCGAAATAAGGGGAAGTCGGGCGGTAGTAGTTTTAATTGGCGCGGCTTGACCGGGAGTATTCGGCTCAGACAGGGAGGGCAGAGCATCAATATCGACCTGCGCTCACCGGGCGTGATGATGTCGCTTGAGAAGAGCGGCAAGGTCGCCATCAAGAAGATCAGCTTCCGATCCGACGCGAGGGCGGGCACCGGCGGCATGATGTTCGGCAACAGCACTCTGCAAATAGGAAAGTTCGAGCTCGGTGACGATATCAAAATCAGTGGGCTGCGTTTTAGCAGCGCCTCAAAGCCCGCGGGCAAGAACCTTAGTACAACCGTCAAGTACCGGGTCAAAGGCATAAAAGTCGGTGAACGCACATACGGTCCCGGGCACATGACGCTTGTAGTGCGCAAGCTCAACATCAAGACGCTGCGCCAATACGAGCAAAAGGTCAGTCAGATTTCCAAGCGTGCGTTGCCGCAAGAGCAAGCGTCGATGATGGTGGCCGCCGAAACCATGAAGCTCTTTGCCAAGCTGTCGAAAAACGCCCCGGAGATCGAGATCACCAACCTGAACTTCAGCTCCGGTGAGGGCGAGCTGACGGGCACAGCCAAGCTGGTGCTGGATGGCAGCAACGTGGACGTTGGGCAAAACCTCATGTTGCTCGTGACCGCGCTGCAGGGTAGCGCCAAGCTTTCGATTCCGCCGAGCATGGTCAAGGCCATTCTGGCGCCACAGATTCGGCAAGATGTCGAGGTCTATAAGAAGAGGGGTCTGCTCACCCCACGCGAGGCGGCCCAGCTCACGCCGAGCGTCATGGCCAAGATCGTTGACCAGGCCTATCCTTCGTACTTGTCAAGAAATAGCTTCACCAAGCATCTTATCCCGGCTGGCTCGCACTACAAGATCAGCGCATCGTTCCTTAGTGGTCGTGTGCTGGTCAACAATAAACCGCTGAAGCAGCCTTTGCTCGGGCTCGCGATGTAGACACCGGCGACCGCATGGCGGCGCTGCGCGCGTAAACAAAAAGGCGGGCACTAGGGTGCCCGCCTATCCAACAACCACGTAAATTTTCCTACCAGTTGTATCCCTTTTCGTCGTGCAGGGCAAGATCGATGCCCTCGCTCTCCTGTTCCTCGGTTATGCGCAGTCCCATTATCAGATCCAGCCCCTTCAATATGATGAGGCTCACCACACCGGTGTAGACAACGGTGGCGATGACCCCGATGAACTGCACGCCGACCTGCGCAGCGATGCCGTCGATGCCGTCACCGAAGCCGGCGCCCCCGAGTGCGGTGGCGGCAAACACGCCGGTCGACAACGCCCCGATGATTCCGCCGACGGCGTGAACGCCAAAGACGTCGAGCGAGTCATCATAGCCGAGCGCGCGCTTAATGCGGGTGGAGGCCAGGAAAGCGCCGACACCGGCGGCCGCGCCGATCACGAGCGCCCCCATGGGCCCGACGGAGCCCGAGGCCGGCGTAATAGCGACTAGGCCCGCGACCGCACCGGAGGCAATTCCCAGCACGCTCGGCTTGCCGTGGCTCACCCACTCCGAGAACATCCACGCCAGCGCAGCCGTGGCAGTCGCAATCTGCGTTACGGCCATCGCCATCCCGGCGACGCCATCGGCGGCCAGCTCGCTGCCGGCGTTGAACCCGAACCAGCCGACCCACAGCATCGATGCCCCGATCAGCGTTAACCCGAGGTTGTGCGGCGGCATAGCCGTTCGCGGATAGCCTTTGCGCGGGCCCAATACGAGGGCGGCCATAAGACCAGCTGTGCCGGCATTGATATGTACCACCGTGCCGCCTGCGAAATCCAGAATACCCCGGTCCCCTAGCCAGCCGCCCTCACCCCACACCCAGTGAGCGATAGGCGCATAAACAACAGTCAGCCAGATAGCCATGAACCAGAGCATGGCCGAGAACTTCATACGCTCGGCGAAGGCACCGACGATCAGCGCGGGCGTGATGATGGCAAAGGTCATCTGAAAAGTCATGAAGACGGTTTCAGGAATCGAGCCGTTCAATGTGTCGACCTTGACGCCCATCAGAAACGCTTTGCTCAGTCCGCCCCAGTAGGCGCCCTCGCCGCCGAAGGCTATGCTGTAGCCGTACAACGCCCACAATATTGTCATCAAGCAGGCGATGGCGAAACACTGCATCATCACCGATAACACGTTCTTGGCGCGCACCATGCCCGCGTAGAACAGGGCGAGCCCAGGTATGGTCATGAACAGGACCAGTGCTGTCGCAGTGAGCATCCACGCGGTATCACCGGAATTCAGGCTCGACCCTTCGTCGGCAGACACCAGGCTCGGTAAGGTGCCCGCCGCGAGCAGGACCAGGGCGGTGAGAACTCTTGCGCGTGTCTTAATCATGTTCAAATCTCCACAGTCTGGTTGGACTAACGTCTACAACGCGTCTTTGCCGGTTTCGCCGGTGCGTATACGTATCGCCTGCTCGAGGTCGAGCACGAAGATCTTGCCGTCGCCAATCTTTTCGGTCCTGGCTGACTCGCCAATCGCCTCGATCACCAGGTCGAGAAGATCATCGTCAACAGCGATGTCGAGCTTGATCTTAGGCAAGAAATCCACGACGTACTCGGCACCGCGATAAAGCTCCGTGTGACCTTTCTGGCGCCCGAAACCCTTGACCTCGGTCACCGTTATGCCCCGCACGCCCACGGTCGACAGCGCATCGCGCACATCGTCGAGCTTGAAGGGCTTGATGATTGCCGTAACTAACTTCATCTGCCTGCCTCCTGGTTGCGCCACCCTGCAGCAGCGACCATCGTGCCGGGGGCCCCCGGGTTACGACGGATTGCTGCTCTCCACGCCGCATTCGACCATGGACCGTGCAGCCAGGCTCACGAGTGCGGCGCATGCAGTGCTATTGCAGTTCTTGTGCCAAAAAATTTATGCCCGCCAAAACAAGCGCTTGTCTCGCGTACCGGCCGCAGCGAGTTTTGGCGTGCACCAACATGGCCGCTTCGGCACCGTGACATGCGCTACAATGGTGCGTTGCGCGGCGAGCGCTTGTCGGCTCGCAACGCAACGGGGCGGGTGCAAAACTGTTCTGTTATAATCGCGCACAAGGACGACGGCTATGTTGAGCCAGAAAACCCTCGATCAGATTTCCGCCGCCATCAGCAGTGTTCTTCCGCAACAGCTCACGCACGACGTACGGAAGAACATGAATGCGGCACTCCAGTCCGCGTTCGAACGTCTCGACCTCGTGACACGCGAGGAACTGGAGGTGCAAGAGGCCGTGCTCGCGCGCACGCGCCAGAAGCTGGAGGAGCTGGAAAAAAAGGTCGCTGCACTGGAACAGCAGCACGGATCACAGTAAGCCAATAAGCCCGAGGGCTTCCGCTAGGGGGGTGCCATGACGCTGGCCGTGGTACATAGCCGCGCGCAGGTGGGTATTGACGCACTTCAGGTCACTGTCGAGGTGCACCTGGCCAATGGCCTGCCGAGCCTTTCGATCGTGGGACTGCCCGAGGCTGCGGTTAAGGAAAGCAAAGACCGCGTTCGCAGCGCGTTGCTGAATGCGCGCTTCGAGTTTCCCGCGCGGCGCATCACCATCAATCTCGCACCGGCCGATCTGCCCAAGGAGGGCGGCCGTTTCGACCTGCCTATTGCCCTTGGCGTCCTGGCCGCATCCGGCCAAGTCCCAGCCAAGGCACTCGAGAAGTTCGAGTTCGTCGGTGAGCTCGCACTCACGGGAGCATTGCGTCCCGTGCGCGGCGCGCTGGCGGCGGCATTACAATCGCGCAGAGCACGCCGCGCGCTGATCCTGCCGGCTGCCAACGCCGATGAGGCGGCGCTTGCGGCCGATGTCATGGTGATGGGCGCGGACCATCTGCTCGAGGTAACGGCCCATCTAGCCAACGGCAACACGCTCAGCCCACACGCGATCCAGCCGGGCGAGCACACCTTGCCGGAAGCCGCAGACCTGAGCGACATCGTCGGTCAGCACCATGCCAAGCGCGCCCTGGAGATCGCCGCCGCCGGCGGTCACAGCCTGTTGCTGATCGGCCCGCCGGGCACCGGCAAAACCATGCTCGCGAGCCGCCTGCCGGGCATCCTGCCGCCAATGAGCGATGACGAGGCGCTGGAAGCGGCGGCCATCCAGTCCGTCGGCGGTAAGGGGTTCTCGCTTGCGATGTGGAAAAGGCGCCCGTTTCGGGCACCGCATCATACCGCCTCGGCCGTGGCGCTGGTCGGCGGCGGCAGCTACCCGCGGCCGGGGGAAATCTCGCTGGCGCACGGTGGCGCGTTGTTCCTCGACGAGCTGCCGGAGTTCAACCGCCATGTGCTGGAGGTCCTGCGTGAGCCGCTGGAATCCGGCACTATAAATATTTCGCGTGCGGCACGGCACGTGGAGTTCCCGGCGCGGTTTCAGCTCGTGGCGGCCATGAACCCGTGCCCCTGCGGCTACTTCGGCGACAGCTCTGGACGCTGCCACTGCTCGCCTGAGCGCGTGCTCAATTACCGCTCCAAGGTATCGGGGCCGTTGCTCGATCGCATCGACATGCACGTGGAGGTGCCGGCGGTGCCGCGCGAGCAACTGCTGCGCCGGCAAGAAAGCCGTGGGGAGAGCTCGACCGCAGTGCAGCGCCGGGTCCAGGCGGCGCGCGAGCGCGCGCTCGATCGCAGCGGCTGTGGGAATTACGCGCTAACCAACAAGCAGATCGAAGCCGTATGTGCGCTCGATGAGGAGGCGCGCACGTTCCTCGAGCAGGCGATGGCACGATTGGGGCTGAGCGCGCGCGCTTATCATCGGGTGCTCAAGGTCGCGCGCACGATCGCCGACCTGGGGGGCGCGGGCGACATCGCGCAGACGCATCTGGCCGAGGCGATTCAGTACCGCTGCCTGGATCGCGACAAGCTCATCGGCTTTTAGCAGGGATAGTTCGAAAAGGAAAAGCAATATTGTGCCCAGCCGTTACTGGGAACCCTCCACCATGAAGTCCACCGCTGCCTTGACGTCGACATCACTCACGCTGGCATTACCGCCTTTTGCCGGCATGAATCCGACCTTTCCCTGGTAGCCCTTGAGCGCGTGCTCATAGAGCGTGGGCTTGCCCTGGGCAATGCGATCCTTCCAGGCCGCCTTGTCGCCGTACTTAGGCGCGCCGGCGACACCCGCTAAGTGGCAGACCTGACAGGTGGCCTTATAGGTCGCCTCCCCGCCGCCGCCGGCGTTGGCTGCGGGGATAAGCGCGTTCATCACCTCGCCGCCGGCGCCGCTAGCCAACTTTAGCTGTCCGGCCGGTCGAATTCGGCTCGCCACCGTCTGCTCCTGCGCAGCCTTGTCTTTTAGTTGGGCGAGGCCTTCTTGCGGGATCTTCGCAGCCATAATCTGAGCTACAACAAAAAGCACGAAGGTCAGTGTAACCAGCGCCCCGACTAGCAGGGCGAAATTTTTCCAGAATACGCTATCGCTAGGGTGGCTCATCGCAGAACGAGTCCTCCGAATGTAATCGACTATGACACCCGCCCCACCGGGGGACGGCACCAAGAAAATGTGAATACTCGCAAAGTATATCCCATTCCAGCGCGAGTCGCCCAGCATCGAGCGCCGCCGTTACGCGACGCCAACACCCCGGGCAGGATGGACGCTGTCCGATTCGGCGCGTATGCTCTTGCGTCCCGCGCCCTTAGCTCAGTTGGATAGAGCGTTGGCCTCCGGAGCCAAAGGTCAGAGGTTCGAATCCTCTAGGGCGCGCCACCACCCCATAAGCACCCCACCCGCGGCTCTCCTGTCGATCGCTACAAACGCCAGGATTCGAACCTCTGACCGTTTAATAAAACCCAGAAATTTGACCAAAATCGTCGGGGACGATTTGGAACGCCGCGCAGCGGCGCCCCGAAGCGTCGAATCCAGGCATCTATAAGCGTAATCCGCGGGGCACGCCGGCGCATGTTCTCGGGGCTGCGCGGGCCCACGATCCTATGTGGATAGACAGGATCAGAACGGCGTGTCAGTTCTTGGCGCTCTTACGCTCGAGCTTCGACTGCTCCACGAGGTAGTTTATGAGCCGCATGAGCTGGTCCGGCCCACCGGCACTGCGGACATTGGTCTTGTATCTGCCATCCACGGTGATGGTTGGAACGGAGTCGATACCATAGCGGAAGTTCAACTGCTTCGCCTTCTGCACCTGGGTCTTCACGCCGAAAGAGTTAAAGGCCTTGCGAAAGGTCTCCTGATCGACGCCATATGCGGCCACGAACGCCGCCATGCTGGCTTCGTCGCTGAGCTTTTGACCACCCTTGTGTATGGCATCGAAGAACGGCCGGTGGACCTTTTCGGTAATCCCCAGGGCCTCGAAGGTGTAATAGGCACGGGCATGCGGGATCCACTTGCGCGCGACGCCGGGCGTGCGCACATAGGCGACATCATCGGGTTTGGTCTTCAGCCAACGCTCGAGGTAGGGCTCGAGCCGATAACAATGCGGACATCCGTACCAGAAGAACTCGCGCACCTCGATCCCGTCGTCGGTCTCCACCACCGACCCCGGGGGTAATTGCACGTAGTGTTTCCCAAGCTCGAACTGGGCCTGGGTCGGAATCGAGACGAGGGAAAGCATAATAACCAAGCTGTACGCGAGTACTCTCATCTATCAAACTCCCAATAATCAAGCAGATTAGTCTGGCACGCTGTCACTCCGGTGCCGCGCGGTCACCGCGAGCGTGCCTCCGGTCAGGCCGGCCCTGTTTGCTCAGAGCCTCGGGCGGCAGCCAACAAATCGAGCTTGTGCCCGGCGCCGTCCGGCTCGAGCACACGTTGCTTGAGCGCGTTCGGTGCGGGCAACCACTCCGCCCGACGATAGGCGACCCAGACGGCGTCGTCCAGTCTGAGCGGCGGAAAATAGTACTACTCACCGACATCGGCCAGAAACCGCGCCAGCAACGCACCGAGCTGCCGGTGTGTCGCCCACAGCAACTCACACGTCTCCTCGGGGGAGAGACTCGATATCGCCGCGACGGAGTTGATCAGCACACACGCGCGTCGCGTGTGTGCGGAAGCGCTGTCCGCCGCGCACGCTGATATCCAGAATTCCGGGTTGACTCATTTCCCACTCCACCAGGTGCGCCAGAGTACCGATCGAGTGCGCCTGCGCCGCCGCGCCGACCTCATCACCTGCCCGACTCAGGCATATCCCGAATGGCTGCTCCGTCTTCAGGCACGTCGTTACCATGTCCATGTAGCGTTTTTCGAACACCCGGAGCTGAAAGCGCCCATCCGGATACAGCACGGCGTGCAGCGGAAACAGCGGCAAGTCCTTCATCGCTGCCCGTCGCGGCGAGGCCGTGCGGTCACTCAGCTCTGCAGCCGCGCCAGCAACCGGCCATGTAGCCCTCCGAAATCCCCGTTGCTCATAATCAAGACACGGTCATCGGCCTGGAGTTCCTGCGCCAACGTCGAGATGATGGCATCGACCGACGGCAGTACGCGTGCGCGTCCGTTCAGTGCCGCGCCGACCGCGGCCACATCCCAGGTGATATCGGGGGCGCGCAGTATCAATACCTGGTCTGCTTCAACGAGGGCACCGGCGAGGCTGCGCTGATGCACGCCCATGCGCATGCTGTTGGAGCGCGGCTCGAGCACGGCGAATATCCGCCGCTTGCCTACGCTGGTACGCAGTGCGCGCAGGCTCGCCGCAATCTCCGTCGGATGGTGCGCGAAATCATCGTAGACCGTAATACCATGCACGGTCCCGCGGACTTCTAGCCGCCGCTTAACGTTTTCGAACTTGCACAACGCCTCGGTGGCGGCTTTCACGCTCACGCCAGCATGATGCGCAGCGGCGATAGCGGCCAGGGCATTGGACGTATTGTGGCGGCCGATGAGCTTCCAGCTGACATCGCCCTGCACAGCGCCCGCGCGCAGCACGCGGAACCGGCTGGCGTCTTCGCGTGCCGTTTTCGCTGACCACCCATCGGTGGCGTCGAAATACTCCACTGGCGACCAGCAACCCATCTTCAACACTTCCGTGAGGTTGCGGTCGGCAGCGTTGACGATGAAGCGCCCCGATGCCGGTACCGTGCGCACGAAATAATGGAACTGCCTTTGGATCGCGGGCAGATCGGGAAAGATATCCGCATGATCGAACTCGAGGTTGTTCAGGATCGCGGTGCGCGGGCGGTAGTGAATGAACTTCGAGCGCTTGTCGAAGAACGCGGTATCGTACTCGTCACCCTCGATCACGAAAAAAGGTGCCGCCCCAAGGCGCGCGGACACATCAAAGTTGCACGGGACCCCACCGATCATAAATCCGGGATCGAGGCCCGCGTGCTCCAGAATCCAGGCAATCATGCTGGCGGTCGTGGTCTTGCCGTGGGTGCCGGCCACGGCGATCACCCACCGTTCACGCAATATATTCTCAGCCACCCACTGCGCGCCCGAGGTGTAGGGCAGGCCTTGTTCCAGAACGGCCTCGACCTCCGGGTTCCCGCGGGACAAGGCATTACCGATAACCACCACATCAGGCTTGTGCTTGAGATTTGCCGCGGAGTAACCGCAGAAGGCATCGATCCCGGCGGCGGCGAGCTGGGTGCTGGCTGGCGGATAGATCTGCGCATCGGAACCGGTAATGGTGTATCCCAAGGCACGACCTAGCATGGCCAATCCGGCCATGAACGAGCCACCTACTCCGAGGATATGTATGTGCATAGGGGTGCCGGGCATAGCGTTAACAACTGGGTCTTCCGTGCTACGTCTAAAGCGTGGCGCAAAAACCCCGCCTTGACAAGCCGCGCCAGCTCCCCTGAAGGCGGATCGCGATGGCTCGTTCTCAAAGGCAAGCCTGTTCGAAACTGCTCAGTCCGAATAAACTGCATATATGTTTGACGATTTCGTAAAGGATCGCGCCGGGCTCGAGCGAATATGCGCCAGGCTGCGCGCGGAGCGCTGGATCGCATTGGACACCGAGTTCGTGCGCGAGCGCACCTATTACGCACGATTGAGTCTGATCCAGATTGCCACCCCGCACTTGGTTGTTTGTATCGACCCCCTGGCCGGGCTCAACCTCGATGTGTTGTTAGATGTCATTTTCGCGGAGCGCCTGTTGAAAGTGTTGCACTCGGCGCGACAGGACCTCGAGGTCTTCCATGATTTGCGGGGCGCACCGCCAGCGCCCGTGTTCGACACTCAAATCGCGGCGGCGCTGGCCGGATACGATGAGCAGATCGGCTATGGCGCACTGGTGCAGGCCGTACTCGGCGTGAAGCTCGCGAAACTCCACACACGTACAAATTGGTCCGCGCGTCCGCTCAACGACGATCAGCTGCGCTACGCCGAGGATGATGTGCGTTATCTGCGGGATCTTTATCAACACTTCGAGCAGAAACTGGCTGCGCTTGGACGCCGCGAATGGCTCACCGAGGAGTGCGACCGCCTGACACAGAGCGAGTTGTATCAAAATAATCCTGAGCAGGCACATACGCGCATCAAGGGAGGCCGTGCGCTGCCCCCCAGCCGTAAGAATGTGGTGCGCGCCGTTGCAATGTGGCGCGAGCGCAGTGCACAGGCGCGCGATCTCCCGCGGAACTGGGTCTTGCGTGACGCCGCGATTGTGGAGCTCGCCCAACAACTGCCCCAGTCGCGGGAACAGCTCGAGCAAATCAACGGGCTCGGTCGCGGCACCGTGAAAAGATGGGGTGAGGCCATTCTTGGCGCGATTGCGCAGGGCCTGGCGGCCCCGCTTGCCGCGGTAAACGGTGATTCAAACCGGCTGGATGCAGAGCAAACGCGACTGCACCGCGCGATGGTGGATATTGTCGATCAACGTGCCCGCGAGCTGCGCATCAGCTCCGCCCTGATCGCAACCCGCCGCGACCTCAAGGCGCTCGTTCGCGGTGAAACCAACGGCCCGTTGCAAACGGGCTGGCGCCGCCAGGTCATCGGCGACGAGTTGGTCGCCATGCTCGCGAACGCCAGGATGTGACCGGCGCGCGTAGACGCTGTGGCCTACTGGCGATTATTCTAATCGGGTTCTCGCACCCGCAGGCGAGGTACTTTGACTCGGATCTCCCCTGGTCCTCGCCCTTCGGTGAAAGGCGCCCAAAAACACTCGCGACAAAAACACCGCTCCAATTCTCCCTTCCTACTGGTCAGCGAGGGGTGGGCCCACTCCTCGTCTGCACTCGGGGCTCGGCTTGAATATAGGGAATCGAAAAAAGCGAATCACGGATCACGCCTCACGGTCCACGGATCGCGAGTTTTGCCCGGTAAGACGGAGGGCCGACGAAGTTATTTGCTTGAAATAGGCCGCGTGGGATGGAGGGCGAGGTCGCGCCTCGCCGGTAACAGTACGTAGAGGCGTCCTGCTTGCTTCATTTTGCCCGCCAGGCGCTCAGCTTCCTTGCCCTGACCAAAGAATATATCGGCCCGCGCCGCGCCTTTGATGGCGCCGCCCGTGTCCTGCGCGAACACCAGTCGCCGATAAGGTTGCGTTTCATCCGGCAAAGTCGTGTCCAGCCACACCGGCAGACCAAGGGGGATATAGGTGGGGTCGACGGCGATGCTACGCTGTACCGTCAAGGGCACGTTGAGTGAACCGATCGGACCGGCCAGTCCGGGATCGCGCACGGTGAAAAACACGTAGCTCGGATTGCTGTTGAGCAGCGCCTCGGCCCGCTGCGGGTTGGCGGCAAGCCAGTTCCGGATAGTATCCAGGTTAACCTCTTCCGGCTTCATCTGTTCCATTTCAAGCAAGCGCCTGCCAATGGAGACGTAGGGGTGCCCGTTTTGATCGGCGTAGCCCACGGCGAGGGTCTGCCCATCAGGAAGGCGTATGCGACCCGAGCCCTGGATATGCAAGAAGAACAAACCGACCGGATCGTCGACCCAGGCGATTTCATAACCGGCGAGCGGCGACTCGCCGTTGTGGATCTCGGCTCGACTGAAGTAGGGGATTACCGTCGTGCCTTGCAACCGCCCGCGCACCCGCTTGCCCCGCAACGCCGGGTAGACGTCGCCGAGATCGACTGTCAACAGATTCGGCGGGCGTTCGTACAGCGGGAAGCGAAAGCGTTCCGTTTTGACCAGGCTGCCTTCGAGCAAGGGTTCGTAGTAGCCCGTGATGAGGCCTTCTTTCTTGCCGCGCTTGCCGACGACGACATGGGGTAGGAAGCGTGTCTCAAAGAACGCCCGCGCCGCGGTGTCGTCGGGCGCAGACATCAGCTCTGTATCGGCACAGATCGCACTCCATGCGCTATCACCGGTGGCCAGTTTCCCGCAGCTTCGAACCAGCGCCGGCCAGGCCGCAGCCTGGTGGCCAGCCGCCCAGCCGTCGAGCGCCCGCCAAGACACCGGGTGAAGACCTTCTGGTTTGGATATAAGCCCCGCGCACGACACCAGCAGTCCCGAAGCGACCACTAATGCAATTGCGTAATACGTCCGCGCCGTCTTGCCAAGAATCCAATCGAACATCTTCGTGACTGCCGGATTGACGCAACCGCCGCGTGTTGTTCGGAGCGATGTACTAGTTTACGGCTGGCGATGCAAATGGTTCAGCGTAATTGCATTCCTTCTGGGGACACACCTTCTCCGTGCCACGCCGTTTCGTAGTCTTGATGGTCAACATCTTGTGGCCGCATTTCGGACAAGACTCGGCGACCGGTAGATTCCACACTGCGTATTTGCAATCCGGATAACGAGCACAAGAGTAGAATACCTTGCCGTAGCGGGATTTGCGCTTTAGCATATTTCCCTGATCACACTCGGGACATCTCACACCCATGTCCTCGGGCTTTTCCAGTGGCTCCATGTGCTTGCAATTGGGGTAATTGCTGCAGCCGATGAACTTTCCATAGCGCCCGCGTTTGATCACAAGATCCGACTCGCATTTCGGACACTTGCGCCCCTCCACAATCTGCGGCTCATTGTTCTCTCCGGCAGTGTCATCGATGTTACGGGTGTAATTGCAATCCGGATAACCGGTACAGCCGATGAAGTAGCCGTTGCGGCCAAGCCGCTTCGCCAGCGGTTTGTCACATTTTGGACATTTCTCCTCCAGCAACTCGACACCCGGGCGCTCCACGTGCTCCTTGGTATCGACCTGGCTTTTGAAGTCCTTCCAGAACTCTTTGAGCAACGGTTTCCATTGCTTCTCGCCGCGGGAAATAGCATCCAGGTCATCTTCGAGTCGGGCGGTAAACTCGTAGTCAACATAATGCTCGAAGTGCTCCGACAAGAACTTATTCACCACCCGCCCGACATCTGTCGGCTGAAATCGGCGCTTGTCAAGCGTCACGTACTCGCGCTGCAGCAACGTCGAGATAATGCTGGCATAGGTGGAGGGGCGGCCGATACCGTAGGCCTCCAACGCCTTCACCAAGCTCGCCTCCGTGTAACGCGGTGGTGGCTCGGTGAAGTGCTGTTCGCCGCGTATCTTTACGAGCTTAACGGACTCACCCTTCTCAAGCACCGGCAACATTCCCTGTTCTTCCTCGGAGGCCGCAGTGTCATCGCGCCCTTCCTGATAAACGGTCATAAATCCTGGCTTAACCACAGTGGAGCCGGTCGCCCGGAAAATATTGCCCTCGCCGGCTTGCAAATCAATCGCCACCGTATCCAAGGTGGCATGAACCATCTGGCACGCGATGGTGCGCTTCCAAATGAGGTCGTAGAGCTTGAGCTGCTCCGGCTTTACAAACGGCTTTACCTTCTCCGGCGTGCGCCATGCCGAAGTAGGACGAATGCCTTCGTGCGCCTCTTGCGCGTTCTTTGATTTGCTCTTATACACCTGCGGCGCTTCGGGCAGATTCTCCTCGCCGTAGCGCTCGCGAATAAGCTCACGAATCTCCTGCACGCCCTCTGCCGCCAGGTTCACCGAATCGGTGCGCATGTAGGTGATCAGGCCGACGGTTTCACCCTCGATTTCCACGCCCTCGTACAGCTGCTGTGCAATGCGCATGGTGCGCTGTGCGCCAAACCCGAGCTTGCGCGAGGCCTCCTGCTGCAGCGTGGAGGTCGTAAACGGCGGCGATGGGTTGCGCTTGCGCTGTTTCTTGTCGACCGTAACGACCAGCAGCCGGCCGCGCGCGGCTTTGCGCAGGGTCGACTTGATCTCGTTCGCCCGTTCCCTGTTACCGATGGAAAACTGCTCGAGCTTTTGTCCGGCAAAATGGGTCAGCTTCGCCACCACCGGCTTATCCTTGGCCTCGGCATCGGCCTCTATGCTCCAGTACTCGCGCGTCTTGAACCGCTCGATCTCCTGCTCGCGCTCGACGATCATGCGCAGTGCGGGGCTTTGCACCCGACCGGCGGACAGGCCGCGTCGCACCTTTTTCCACAGTAACGGCGAAAGATTGAAGCCGACCAGATAATCCAGCGCGCGCCGCGCCTGCTGCGCGTTGATCAGGTTTGTGGAGAGCTCGCGGGGGTGCTTGATGGCCTCCTGGATGGCACGCTTCGTGATCTCGTAGAACTCCACGCGGTGCACAGGCTTGCTGTCCAGTGCCCCACGTTCCTTCAGTATCTCGTAGAGGTGCCAGGAAATTGCTTCACCCTCCCGGTCAGGGTCTGTCGCGAGATATAGGGCGTCGGCTTTTTTCATGGCCTTAGCAATAGCGTCGACGTGCTTTTTGTTTTTCTCGATCAAATCGTACTTCATTTCGAAGCTGTTTTCGGTATCCACTGCACCCTGCTTCGGGATCAAATCACGAACGTGCCCGTAAGAGGCAAGCGCAGCAAACCCGTCCCCAAGATATTTCGTCATGGTCTTCGCCTTGGCCGGAGATTCGACAACTATGAGGTGCTTTGTCATCGAGCTGCTAGTCCTCGTATTGCGTGCTCGGAACTACACCAAGCACGCCGGTCCTGCGCCCGGCCGGTTTGGGCATGGCGTATCGAAATCGCATAACAGATTTATCAACATCCTGTTTGAAGCTTAGATCGTGCTCACGCTGAACGCGAATTGTCCACGATATCCCGCGTAGTTTGTCAAGACCCGTTAAATGTTGGGGGAGAATTCAATCAGTTACCGAAGATCGGTGGGAGGCTTCTCAATGCAGATCTCGCCGTGTTTCCTCAAATACCATATCTTCGAACACGGCATAAGCCTGTTCCTGCTCAGGCTGGTTGAATAGCACAAGAAGTATAATCCATTTTAATTGTTCCAGCTCGATCTCTGTCGCACCCAGCGCCATAGTCCGATCGATAACCATTTCGCGCGTCTTTGCATCAAGCACGCCACGCTGCTCCATGGAAAAAATAAATCCCCTGCACTCAGAGCTGATCTTGGTTCGTTCTCGCTCCGAGTAATGCCGCACCGAGCCTGGTGTGCTCCCTTGAAGTAATGTCGTGTCCTGCTCGCGCAAATCTGATAATCCCTCCAACCACGAGAAGGCCTTGCTGATCTCTCCCTTGGGAAAACCCGCTTGAGTCAACTCGCTGGTCAAGGCCTCTTGGTCCCGGTCAACCTCGGGGTCTTCGTCCATATAGTTCTCGAACAGATACATCAAGACGTCAAACACATTCTCTTTCATCAATCGTCCTTATCAGCAATCAAACGCGCATGTAGGTTCCGCCCGGACACGCCTCGACGATGCCTTGTAGCTCCATTTCGAGAAGCATGGAGGAAATATATTCTGCCGTCAATCCGCTGCGCTCTACCAGCATGTCGATGCTTACCGGATCATAACCGATGTGGCGCAGTAACTCTGCAGTGCGGGGGTTCTCTGGCGTGGTTGTAATGTCCCGGTTTTCCTCAAGGGTTTGCTTTACCCACTGCGCCAGCGAGCCAAGTTCCTCGATTATGTCTTGGGCCGTTTCCACAAGCTTGGCGCCTTGGCGAATCAACGCATGACAGCCGCGTGCTTGCGGCGAGTGAATCGATCCAGGTACTGCGAACACCTCGCGCCCTTGCTCCAGCGCGAAACGTGCGGTGATTAGCGAGCCGCTTTGCATCGCCGCCTCTACGACCAGTGTACCGAGACTAAGCCCGCTGATGATTCGGTTTCGTCGCGGGAAGTTCTCGCCCTTGGGGGGCGTACCGAGCGGAAACTCCGAAATCACCGCGCCATTTGCCGCGATCCGGCCGGCAAGCTCGCGATGGCGCGCAGGATAGATGTGGTCCACTCCCGTCCCTAGCACTGCGACGCTGCGCCCACCGGCATCCAGTGCGCCGCGGTGGGCGGCGCCATCGATACCGAGTGCCAGCCCACTGGTAATGGCCAGCCCCGCGCGTGCCAGCCTGCCCGCAAGCGCCATGGCATTGGCCACGCCGCCGGGGGTCGCATTGCGGCTGCCGACCACGGCCAGTTGCGGACGGGCGAGAACGTTCTTGTCTCCCACAACGAACAGCAGGATCGGGGGCTGGGCGGTTTCGCGCAGCAGGCGCGGATAATCGGCATCGGTTAAGGTCAGGATATGGTGGCTGGGCTGCGCCAACCAGGCGAGATCCTGCTCCAACGCCTGCGCATCTGGCCCCGTAAGGATAGCGTCGATCTGCCCGGCCGCGCGGCCAAGAAGACTCTCCAGTTGCGACCGCGGGGCTTCGAAGATCGCCTCGACGCTACCCAGCTCCTCGAGCAGGGCGGCGACGGCGTGCGCACCGAGTCCGGGGACTCGGTGCAGGGTCGACCAGCAGCGCAACGCGTGCGGATTCACTCTCCCGATCCCCGGCGGGCCAGGCTCTTTCAGGGAGTTACTACTGCATCCAACAGATGGATGGGGCGGGTGGAATTGATAATGAGCCCGTAGCTGACCTGATCAAATGTACGGAACAGCATCAACAGGCCGGACGGCTCTGCGGGCAGCTTGTACTTCTTGTGGGTCACCGGATCCTTGCGCTTGCCCGCCTCACGCATGATGCGCAACACATGCCCCGGCTCCATACCATCCTTGGTGCCGAGGTTGACACTCACGACGGAAAACGTACCCATCTCCTCCACCGCGTTTAACGCGGTCAGGATTTGTCCGTGCACCTCCTGATCGGGCGCATGCGGGAAAAAATACGGCAACGGCGCCCTGGCCGGGGCAACCAACAGGTCATCAGTAGGGAGGATTTCCTCTTTCACCAGGGTTACGATCAACTTCGACGGGTCGCCGCGCTCCAGCATCAAGGCATCGCCGAGATAAATGGCCTCGTGGCCCAGCTTTTTCTTGGTGCCGGGGTCCTTGATGAGCTTGCCCTTGCGAAACAGCTGGTAGATCTCGGCCTCCGACTCGGGCACACGGCGTGCGTAGAACTCACTCTGGTCGCCCAACGCGATGCGGTCATCGAGCCCGATGGTAACGTACCCCGCCCGCTTCATCTGCGTATTGTCGACTACCAGGGGCTTGGTCAAGAACGGCAGGATGACCTCGGGAGAAATCGTCGGAATCGGTTCTGCCAGCGGCATGCTCACAATTCTGGGCGAGAGCTTCGTTACCCGCCCACCCGGCGCGCCGCTCACGCCCACGAACTCCCGCACGATCGCTTTTTCAGTCTCCTTGGGAGGCAATTCACGCGGCACCTCCGCCACCGGCGCTACCGGCGCCACGCGCTCGGCCACCGTCACCTGGGGCCGCCCCTCGACGAATCGCAACACCAGCACGTCGCCCGGGTAAATCAAATGGGGATTAGCGATCTGCTCGTTGATAGTCCAGATCCGCGGCCAGTGCCACGGGCTTTGCAGAAAGCGGCTGGCGATGTCCCACAGGGTGTCGCCCTTGACCACGGTGTAGCGCGTGGGGTGATCGGGCTTGAGCTGTACCACGTCGCCGCTCTGCACCACCTCGACCTGTTGATTCTGCCCGAGGCCAAGCCCGGGCAATGCGACGGCCGCGGCGACGAGCAAGCTGAACAATAGGTTCCTGGGGGCTGACATGTTATCTATATTTCGCTTTAATCTTTGCCGATGAGTGTAGTCCATAATAGTGAGCCCCGCCAATGGCGATATGTGGAAATTCGTATTGTAATTCAATAACATCCGATTTAATCGTAAACCGCTTTCGCAACAACCGCAACTAAGCTGCTCGACTAAAGATGTAAAAGGCCACTGATGGCGATACGCAAAATCCTGCACTATCCCGATCCGCGCTTGCGCCGTATCGCGCAGCCTGTCGAACGCGTCGACGACGAGATCCGGACGTTGATCGATGACATGGCGGAGACCATGTACGACGCTCCGGGTATTGGCCTCGCTGCCCCACAGGTGGACGTGGTACAGCGGGTTATCGTGATCGACATTTCCGAAACCAAGAACGACCTGCGGGTGTTCGTCAACCCCGAAATCATTACCCACGAGGGCGAACAGACTCTGGAAGAGGGCTGTCTCTCGGTCCCCGGAATCTACGATAGCGTGACTCGAGCCGAGCGCATCACGGTGCGCGCCCAAGCTCGCGACGGCAAAACATTCGAGCTCCAAACGAGCGCCTTGCTGGCCACCTGCATCCAGCACGAGATTGACCATCTCGAGGGCAAGCTGTTTGTCGATTATCTGTCTCGCCTCAAACAACAGCGTGTTCGCAAGAAGCTCGAAAAGCAACAACGTCTGGCAATGTAAGGCCCTGCGCCCGCTGCCTGAGACAGCGGCGGAAGATCGCGGTCACAGATTGCGCACAGCCGCACGCGGGGCCTGAAAAAGCACCTCCTTGCAAGTTACAACGTAGAAAAACAGATCTTGTTAGTCACCGCCGTCGCACAAGCCTCGGCGCGGCGTTCCTGTAACCTTTCAAGACTAGCAAAGCGTTTCCAGTCGGCCCCGGTGGAGACATGACGAGCATTTATGTCCGAGACCGTCGCCTACGGAGGTGAGGCCGAGGAAGAAAAAGTGCCCCTGGCGGTTTTCCCGCCCGAACGAGCTCCCCACGGGTGAACCGGGGCATTGCCAAGGCTCCGGCGGGTGAGCCGAAATAAGGCGAGTGTGCCCGGTTGCACAAGGCGAAACGCAGGGGTGCAGCGTCGCATGTCTAAGAAGAAAATGCTCGTCAGGTTTGGGCGACGGCGGGATTTATGGAGCAGTGGATGCTAGCAGATTGTTCCTTCAAACTTGCTACTTGTTACTATTGCGCCGACCTTAAATACTTTCATAGCGAGCCTGATTCATGAACATCGTCTTTGCCGGAACCCCCGCCTTCGCCGTACCGACGCTGCGCGCGCTTGTTGAAGCGAGGCAGCACACGGTCCAGGCCGTTTACACTCAGCCTGACCGGCCGGCGGGGCGCGGCCGGCACCCCAGGATGACTGCCGTCAAGGAGCTGGCGCTGGAGCTGGGGCTGGCGGTGTTGCAGCCCGCAAATTTCGACCCGCTGGCGACATCACAGCTAAAGGCCCTGGCCCCCGAGGTGCTGGTGGTGGTTGCCTACGGGCTGATCCTGCCTGCGGCGGTCCTGGAAATTCCGCGATTTGGCGGTATCAATGTTCACGCCTCGCTGCTGCCGCGCTGGCGCGGTGCCGCACCTATCGCGCGCAGCCTGGAGGCCGGCGACGAGATCACCGGCATCACCATCATGCAAATGGACGAAGGTATGGATACGGGCGACCTACTGGCGCAGCAGCAGCTCGCAGTGCATGAGGACGACACCGCGCAGAGCTTGTACGATCGACTGGCGCCGCTGGGGGCGGCGCTGCTCCTCGACACCTTGGGCAAGCTCGCCAAGGGACAGATCGTTCCGCGGCCGCAGGATGGGGCTTGCGCATGCTACGCCCCCAAGTTGCGCAAAGAGGAAGCCATTCTTGACTGGAGCGCGCCGGCGCGGGTACTTGCGCGTAAGGTTCGCGCATTTAATCCCTGGCCTGTGGCACAGACGCGATTTCGCGACCGCCAGCTTCGCATCTGGGAAATCGGGCCGGTCGAGGACGCATGCGGGGGACAGGACGTCGCACCGGGGACGGTGTTGAGCGCGGACCAGCATGGTATCCGCGTGCGCACCGGCGATGGCGTGCTCGTGATTCGACGGCTGCAGCTCGAGGGAGGCAAGCTGTTGACCGCGCAAGCCTTCATCAATGGCCATCGGCTGACGGCGGGGGAATCCCTGGTATGACGTTGCCGACGCAGGTTTTCGGCGCCTCGGCGTGCGGCGTTTAAGCGGTGCAGGCTATGCCCACGGCGCCCAGTGCCGCCAGCGAAGCCCGTGCCACCGCGGCACGCGTGGTTGAACAGGTCATCTATGGCAGTCGATTGCTCGACCGGGCCCTTGAAACCGCCCTGGCTACGCCCGACCAGCGCGGCGCCACCACCGCTGCGCTGGTGCAGGAAATGGCCTATGGTACGCTGCGTTGGGCCCAGCCGTTGCAGTATATCGCGCGTAAGTTGCTTGAGCGGCCACTGCGGAGCCGCGACCGGGTCCTGCACGCCTTGCTGCTGGTAGGGCTTTACCAATTGATTCACATGCGCGTACCGGCCCACGCCGCAGTCGCCGAGACGGTAGCGGCCACCACCGTGCTCGGTAAACCCTGGGCCAAGGCGCTGCTGAACGCCTGCCTGCGCTCCTTCACGCGCAACAAGGAGCCACTTCTCGAACAGGTTCGCCGCGATCCGATGCTTGCCAGTGCCCATCCGCGCTGGCTGTTGGACGCGCTGCACCGGAGCTGGCCCGATCACTACCGGGCGATTGTGGAGGCCAACAACCGCCGTCCGCCTATGAGCTTGCGGGTCAACTTGCGGCGGAACAGTCGCGACGAATACCTGGCGTGCTTGCTCGATGCGGGGCTCCGGGCCACGCCGGTGCCACGCCTTGGCGCTGCCGTGGTGCTAGACACGCCGGTGTCGGTCAGCGCACTACCGGGCTTTGCCGAGGGCCGCGTCTCGGTACAGGATGCAGCGGCCCAGCTAGCGCCCGAGTTGCTCGACGTGCACGCCGGGGAGCGCGTGCTCGACGCCTGCGCCGCTCCCGGCGGCAAGCTCGGACACATTCTGGAGCGTTGCGCCGGCACGGCGCACATCGTGGCACTCGACAAGGAGCCGGTACGACGCCGGCTTGTCTATGAGAACCTCGTGCGCCTGCGACTGGAGGCGGCGGTGATCGTGGGTGACGCCGCCGATCCGAGCAAGTGGTGGGACGGTGTGCCGTTCAATCGCATCCTAGTGGATGCGCCGTGCTCCGGCAGCGGCGTGATCCGGCGTCACCCCGATATTAAGCTGCATTGCAGCCGCGCGGTCGTGGAGAGCCTGGTGCGCTTACAGGCGCGCATTCTCGATGGGCTGTGGTCCTTGCTGGCCAGCGGCGGTAAGCTTTTATACGTGACGTGCTCGGTGCTGCCGGCGGAAAACGACCAGCAGGTCAGTGCGTTTATGGCCCGTCATGGCGATGCGGCGGCTTTGACATTAGCCGCGCCCGTCGGCATAGCACGAGCCCCAGGTATCCAGATATTGCCGGGACAGGAGGATATGGATGGGTTTTACTATGCGTGCCTGCGAAAGACCTAGCCTGCATTTCTCACCGCGTATCGTCGCGAGGGCGCGGAGATGGCCGTCGAGACAAGGCGCGAGAGAGAAAATGCGCGGAGGCGTAGCTTACACTGCATTGAGCACACAACCGAACGCGCTGTGGGCAGATACGCACCCACAGTAGGCAGCTGGTGAGAAATGCAGGCTAAATGGCTGACGGTGCTGCTCCTCAGCGGTGTGCTGAGCGCACTCCCGGCGCAGGCGGACTTTAAGGTTACGCGCATCTCACCGCGTGTCGCCGACGGCAAGCTGGTGCTCTCGGGGACCCTGGAACTGGGGCTGACGTCCAAGGTCGAAGAGGCCTTGAGCAAGGGCATACCGATCGACGTGATCATTGATATCAGTCTCTACCGCAAGCGGCCGGTGATCTGGGACCGTCGCATGCAGAGCTGGGTAATGCGGCGCGGGATCAGTTACCATGCGTTATCGCGCCAGTATCTCGTCGCCGGGCACCGGCCTGATGCGGTCGAGAGCTTTGCGTCGCTGCAAGCGGCGCTCGCCGGCATGGGCACGCTCGAGGAGCTGAAACTGCCCCTGGATGAGCTCCCTAACGGCGAGGATACATACTATGTGAGCGTGCGCGCGAGCCTCGACGTGGAGGCGTTGCCGGCACCATTGCGCCCGGTGGCATACACATCGCTCGCCTGGCACCTCAACAGCGGGTGGACCGAATGGTACGTTCAACATTAACACGTTATGCCACCGGCATCGTGCCGCTCGTAGTATTGTCGGTCTTACTGTTAGGTGCGCTGCTGATGATGGATGCGGCGACACAATCCTCGGCGCTGTCCGGCCGGCTCTACCCGTTTCTGCTCGTCGTCAGCATCTTCGGCATTATCCTGCTGCTGACGCTGATCCTGGTTAATCTCTACCGGCTTGCCAGCCAATATCGAGCACGGGTTATGGGCTCGCGCCTCACGGTGCGCCTGCTTGGCATGTTCGTGCTACTCGCGGTCATCCCGGTCTCCGTGGTGCTGGTCTTTTCTTTGCAGGCCGTAAACAAGGGAATCGACAGCTGGTTTGACGTAAAAACCGGGCAAGCGCTGGACAATGCACTATTGGTGGGCCGTAGTGCGCTGGATGCGATCACGCAAGACCAGCTGAACACGGCAAAAGAAATGGCGGGGGATCTCCAGGACAGTCCAGACAAGCTGGCGGTGACCGCGCTCGATTTTCTGCGCGAGAAGTACGGTATCTCGGAGATCACCTTGTTTTCCCAAGATGGGGCAATCATTGCTTCCAGCAGTGAAGCCGGGCCCGACACCGGCAGTCTGATTCCTGATCAGCCGAGCGAAACCATTCTTTCGCTGGTGCGCCAGGGGGACATCTACGCCCACCTCGACCCGATCGGGAAGACCGACTTGCAGCTACGCGTCGTGGTCCCCGTGTACGCGCGTGAGGTCGGTACCCCAATGCGCATCCTGCAGCTGCTGCAGCCGCTGCCTACACGCTATGCACAGCTTGGCCAGAGCGT
Organism: Acidiferrobacterales bacterium; assembly: GCA_046758085.1. Classification (GTDB taxonomy): domain Bacteria; phylum Pseudomonadota; class Gammaproteobacteria; order Acidiferrobacterales; family SPGG2; genus VRUB01. The sequence continues at coordinate 15,907 of JBHHZP010000001.1, read as the reverse complement.
ACAAACGGCATTTGCCGAATACGAGAAGCTGGTGTACTTGCGTGGCCCGCTGAAGTTCGGTTTCACGCTGACGCTTGGTCTGGTGGCGCTACTCACCATGTTGATCTCGGTGTCGGCTGCAATCTTCTCGGCCCGGCGGCTGGTCGCGCCGGTGCGAGACTTGGCGGCCGGCACGCGTGCGGTCGCCGAGGGCGACTATCGCAAGCATCTCCCGGTGACCGGAAAAGACGAATTCGGTGTGCTCGTCCAGTCTTTCAACGACATGACCCGGAAGATCCACGATGCACAGGATCAGATCAAACGCTCCCGCGCGGAAGCCGAGATGCAACGCACCTACCTCGAGACTGTGTTGACACACCTGTCTTCGGGTGTGTTGTCTTTCGACCAACGACACCACTTGCGCACCCACAACGCAGCCGCCGCTCATATCCTGCGAGCTGATTTGCAGCCCAGCGAAGGGAAATCGCTGTTGCACCTTACCAAGTCGCATCCGGAGCTTGCCGGCTTCTGCCAGGCCATACGCGACGCCACCGAGCAGGGGCGCGGCGAGTGGCAGGCCGAAGTGAACCTGCCGGGGCAGCACGGTAAGCGCTCATTGCTGCTGCGCGGGACGATGCTGCCCAAGCTGCGGCGAAAAAAAGGCGGCTTCGTCGTGGTCTTTGACGACGTCACCGCCCTAATTCAAGCGGAACGTGATGCCGCCTGGCGCGAGGTTGCGCGACGATTGGCGCACGAGATCAGGAACCCGCTCACGCCGATACAGCTGTCGGCTGAGCGCATCCGTCACAAGTGCATGGTCCAGCTTGGGCACAACGAACACGAAACCTTGGATCGCGCCACCCGCACCATCGTTGAGCAGGTAGAAGCGCTGAAATCCATGGTAAACGCGTTTTCCGACTACGCTCGTAGTGTGCAGGTACAAGCAACGGCAATGGATCTCAATGACCTGATTCGAGACGTGGTCGAGCTCTACAATGCGGGCGACAACATTTCCACGCGCCCGTTGCCGCAGGACGCTGAGTCGAGCGGCGAAATCACGCCAGCGCCGGCGGCGCCCGTGATCGAGCTCGATCTCGATACGAAGCTTCCTGCTATTACCGCCGACGCGGGTCGCCTGCGGCAGGTGTTGCATAACTTGCTACTGAACGCGCGTCAGGCCCTGACAGGGCGCGAGCAGCCGGTCATCCGCATCGGCACGCGCACCGTGCAGGATGTGCGCGGCGCGACCGCTGTGCTCACCATACAAGACAACGGTCCCGGCATTCCCGAGGTACTTATGGACCACCTGTTTGAGCCTTATGTTACAAGCCATGACAAGGGCACGGGCCTCGGGTTGGCGATCGTCAAGAAGATCGTGGAGGAACATAGCGGCACGTTGACCGCCGAGAACATAGCGGGCAGCGGCGCACGAATTACCATTCGATTGCCAGTCAGTGAAAAGACTTTATCCGCCGGCGAAGGCGCCCGCGGGAACGCCAGGGCAGATACTTTACGGGAGAAGCGTGCATGACAGGCGAATGCATTCTCGTGGTTGACGACGAGCCGGAAATTCGCCGGCTCGTCAAGGAAATCCTCGAAGACGAGCAGTACGAGGTCGTAACGGCGGAAGATGCCACGACGGCGCGCGAGGCCTATGCGAATGAGCGCCTCGATCTCGTACTGCTGGATATCTGGATGCCGGACACGGACGGGATCTCGTTGCTGAAGGAATGGTCGCGTTCTGGCACACCTGACGTGCCAGTGGTCATGATGTCGGGCCACGGTACCGTCGATACGGCGGTCGAGGCCACACGACTGGGCGCGACTGACTTCATCGAAAAACCCTTGTCAATGGGCAAGCTGCTCGTAACGCTGGAGCGCGCCTTGCAGCGCATGCAGCAGACCCCGCAGGGTACTCAGCGCAGCGCACCAACGGTCGCGATCCCGGCCGGCAAAAGTGCGGTGATGCAACAGCTGCGCGATGATCTCGAGCGCGTCGCCGCCACAGATAGCTGTGTGCTTATTACCGGCGAGCCCGGGAGTGGTAAATCAATCGCTGCACGCTACTTGCATTACAAAAGCGTGCGATCACGCCAGCCCCTGGTCGAGATAAGCTTCGCTGCGATACCAGTTGATGAGGTCACCGCCCAGCTTTTTGGAATTCGAAAGGGCAACCGCGTTTTCCCGGGACAGCTCGAGCAGGCACGTGGCGGCACTTTGGTGCTGGATGAAATTGCCGACCTCGATTCTGCACTGCAGCCGCGGCTGTTACGGGCCCTCGAAGAGACACGTTTTGAGCGCGTAGGCAGCGATGAGTCGCTCGAGCTGGACGTCCGGGTCGTGGCCACCAGCAGCCATGACTTGCAGGTGGCCGTCAACGACGGTCGGCTACGCGAAGACCTGTACTACTTCTTGAATGTGGTGCCCATAGTTATTCCACCGTTGCGAGACCACCATGAAGACGTGCCCGAGCTCGTCAACTTCTACTGTGACTGGATGGTAGAGCACGAGCAACTGCCATACCGCAAGTTCTCGACCTCGGCCATGAACGAGCTGCGCAACTATTCGTGGCCCGGAAACATTCAAGAGTTGAAAAATATGGTTGAGCGGCTATTGATACTGAATCGAGGCGTTGAAATCAGCGCCGCCGAGGTGGAACAGGCGCTGGTGAGCCAGCCTGCGACGAGCCAAACGCTGCCGGAAGCAGCATTCATGCTTCCGTTACGTGCGGCTCGTGACCAGTTTGAAAAAGCGTACCTGGAATATCATCTTAAACGGACTAATGGAAACGTCAGTGAGCTCGCTGCCGTTGCCGATATGGAAAGGACACACCTTTACCGCAAGCTTAAGAGCCTTGGTGTTAATCCGAAGTCCGTAAGAACAAAATAGTGGTCGGTTACTAAGCCCCAACAAAAATGAAAATAATCATCCTTGGCGGTGGCCAGGTCGGCACATCGGTTGCCGAGAATCTTGTAACCGAAAACAATGACATCACCGTCGTCGATACCGACGCCGGCCGTCTGCAGGAGCTGCAGGACCGGTTGGATCTGCGCACGGTGGTCGGTAACGGTGCCTTCCCCGAAATCCTGCGCCAGGCGGGTGGCGAGGACGCGGACATGATCCTTGCCGTCACCAATAGCGATGAGGCCAACATGACCGCCTGCCAGGTGGCCTACACGCTGTTTCACACGCCCACCAAGATCGCGCGCATTCGCTCCGCGGAGTATCTGTCGCACCCGGAAATCTTCGCGCAGGACGCGATCCCGGTCGACGTCATTATCAGCCCCGAGCAGCTCGTTGCGGATTACATAGAGAGACTTATCGAGTACCCGAGTGCGTTACAGGTGCTGGATTTTGCGGGCGGCCTGGTCGAGCTTGTCGCCATCAAGGCCTATCACGGCGGCCCGCTGGTGGGGCACGAGCTTAGCGCCTTGCGCGATCATCTGCCCGGCATCGATACACGTGTCGCCGCTATTTACCGGGGCGATCGCGCAATCATGCCCGAGGGCAACACCGTCATCGAGGCGGATGACGAGGTGTTTTTCATCGCCGCGAAAAAGCATATCCGTGCGGTAATGAGTGAGCTGCGCAGGCTGGACAAACCCGGCAAACGGGTGATGCTCGCCGGTGGCGGTAACATCGGTCGCCGGCTGGCGCTGGAGCTCGAGCGCAGGAACTTTCTGGTCAAGATGATCGAGTCCGATGCCGCCCGCGCGCGACAGGTGGCCGAGGAGCTGCACAAGACCATCGTACTCCTGGGCAATGCCGCAGATGAAGACCTGCTGATGAAAGAAGGCATTGAAGATACCGACACGTTTTGTGCCGTTACCAACGACGACGAGGCCAATATCCTGGCGGCGATGCTGGCGAAACGCCTGGGTGCGCACCGCGTGATGTCGTTGATCAAAAGCCCCGCCTACGTTGACCTGGTGCAAAGCGGCGCAAATATCGATATCGCCGTGTCGCCGCAGCAGGCAACTATAGGCAGCCTGCTGACGCATGTGCGCCGTGGCGACGTGGTTGCCGTTCATGCGCTGCGCCGTGGCGCCGCCGAGGCAATCGAGGCGGTGGCGCACGGCGATGCAACATCATCGCGCGTTTGCGGCCGTGCCATCGAGGGCATCAAGCTTCCTCCAGGCACGACGATCGGTGCCATAGTACGCAAGAAAAAAGTCATCATTTGTCACCATGACACCGTTATCCAGCCCAATGACCATGTGATTATGTTCCTGGTCGACAAAAAATATATCCCGGAAGTAGAGCGCCTGTTCCAGGTCGAGTACCAGTTCGTCTAGTACCGTGCACTTTTTCGCGATTCAGCGTGTAATGGGGTTGCTGCTGGTCTTGTTCAGCACGACCCTGCTGCCGCCGATCGGGGTTTCGTTTTTCTACGATGATGGCGCTGCCGAGGCATTCTCCGGAGCATACTTTATTGCGCTGGCAACGGGGCTGTTGTTGTGGCTGCCGGTCAGCCGCCAACGACGGGACGTGCGGGTACGGGAAGGCTTTGTCATCGTTACACTGTTCTGGGCGTTGCTCGCCCTGTTCGGTGCTGTGCCATTCTTCATCGCCAATCGCCCGTACATGATCTTCACCGATGCGTTTTTTGAATCGATTTCAGGTCTTACTACCACCGGCGCCACGATCCTGACCGGGATCGATGAGCTGCCGGAATCCATTCGCTATTACCGCCAGCAACTGCAGTGGCTCGGCGGCATGGGTATCGTGGTCCTGGCCGTGGCGGTGATGCCCATGCTCGGGGTAGGCGGGATGCAGCTCTATCGCGCCGAAACGCCCGGCCCGATAAAGGATAACAAGCTCACGCCGCGCATCACCGAGACAGCGAAAGCGCTGTGGTACATCTACCTGGGGCTGACCGTAGCGTGCGCGGGAGCATACTGGGTCTCAGGCATGACCTTGTTCGATGCCATCGGCCACAGTTTCTCCACCATTGCCATCGGCGGGTTTTCCACGCATGACCGAAGCTTCGGCTATTTCGAGAATGCCGCCGTCGATTGGGTGGCCGTGATCTTCATGCTGGCGGCGGGTATGAATTTTGCGCTGCATTTTCACTCCTGGAACTCGCGCAGTGTCAAGCCCTATCTCGTAGACGCGGAGGTATCGGTTTATCTGCGCATCGTGCTGGCGGTCGCTGTCATTAGTGTCATTTCGCTTATTTTTATGGGGACCTATGGTGGTTGGACCGGTGCGCTGCGTCACGGGGTCTTCCAAGCGGTCTCGATCGCCACCACCACCGGCTTCGTCACTTCCGGGTTCGACTGGTGGCCGCTGTTTCTGCCGGCATTGTTGATCATGGCGAGCTTTGTCGGTGGCTGTGCCGGCTCGACCGCCGGGGGTATGAAGGTGATTCGCGCGCTGCTGCTGTTCAAGCAAGGAAAGCGCGAGATCTTCCGGCTGGTGCACCCGGATGCGCTCATGCCGATCAAGGTCGGTGGTAGACCCACGTCCGACCAGGTCTTGAGCGCCGTGTGGGGGTTCTTTTCGCTTTACGTATTGAGCTTCGCCGTGTTGTCGCTCGCCATCAGCGCCACCGGGGTCGACTTCGTGACCGGTTTTTCCGCCGTGGCGGCCTGCCTCAACAACCTGGGGCCGGGTCTGGGCCATGTGGCGCAGACCTATGCGGACTTACCGATCGCCGCCAAATGGATCTTGTCGCTAGCGATGTTGATGGGGCGCCTGGAGTTGTTCACGCTTATCGTGTTGATGTCGCGCACGTTCTGGCGCAGCTGAAGTTACTGTCGCCGGACGGCGCTCATTCTCGAACGGGGTTCCCTCGCTTGGCCCTCGTCTCAGCCGGTCCGCGCAAGGGCCATTTCCTGGCCCGGACGCGCGGTATCCTTACAGCGCTCCTGCGGGCGTGTTCTTCGCCTTCGTGTCTCACTCGGCTTGAGTAACCACCCCCCATTACGCCTATTCCTTTGCCTTCCTCTTCCTTTGCCTTCCTCGGGGCGCGGCTTAAGTTGAGTAAAGCAGGGAAAAAACACAGGGAGGAGTGCGTGTATACTGCATCAGCCCGGGAACTTATTGACAGGTATTTCACCTGCGAGCGAACTTGGACATGGGGTTGATCGATAATCTCGAGAGCATGCTGGCGCGCGGCCAGGACAATGCGTTGGTGCGCTACGGGCTGGGGAATGAGTTCCTCAAGCTCAAAGAGCTTGACAAGGCCGTGTTACACCTGCGTAAGGCTGTTGAGTTCGATCCCGATTACTCGGCGGCCTGGAAGCTCCTGGGCAAGGCACTGGCCGCCGGGGGAGACACGGTCGAGGCGGTAGCCGCCTACGAGGTCGGCATCCGCGTGGCCGAGGGACAAGGTGACGTGCAGGCGGCGAAGGAGATGCGGGTCTTCCTGAAGCGGTTGCGGCCGTAGCACCCGCGGCAGGCGTCGGGGCACTCTCCAGCGGGTCCGCCGCACCCGCTGCCGGGGAGCCTGCCCCGAGCTCGCCGACCGTCTGTCGCACACGATCCCCGGCTGCCGAAACGCCGTCAAGGGCTCTGCTACCGGCGCCCACGGGCACCGTGTACGCCGTCACCGCCGCTTGCCCCGGGGCCCGGAAACATGACGGCTCTTGCCTGTCTAAGTAGATGTCCAATATACGGACTCGCAGAACGGAGGTGTCACATGAAAGACAGACGATGGCAAGACTTGGTAACGCTTGTACTCGGGGTATGGCTTTTTCTGTCTCCCTTCATTCTGCAGTATGCTGACGCTGCCGGCATGGCCGCGTGGAACGCCTACATCCTCAGCATAGGCGTTGTGGTCTTCGCGGGTGCGGCGTTGGCCAAACCGCAGGTATGGGAAGAATGGGTCAACCTCGTCCTCGGGCTGTGGCTGATCATTTCGCCCTTTGTGCTGGGCTTTTATGATCAGACCATGGCGGCGTGGAACCACATTATCGTGGGCCTGCTGGTCGGGGGCGATGCCGTTTGGTCCATCCTCGAGCAGCGACCGGCCCAGAAGGCGACGTCCTAGACGCAAGCTGGGTCCTTCCACTGTAAGCGCGTGGCCGCGCCAGCCGCAAAAATTGGCGGCGCGCCATGCGCTTTTTGTATGCGGCAACCCCCAGTTTGTCGCGGGGCCCGCGTACCCGCTGACCTGCGCCGGGGCGTGGGTGGTGGCTTCACTGGCAGTGAGGGCGGTAACACGACCCGGGCATTAGACTGCCCAGATTCTCGAAGGACTTGCGCGAGAACGAGTTTTTGATCTTTACCAGGGCGTGCTTTTCGATCGCCTCGTCGACCAGGTTCCGCAGTTGGCCGCTCAACCGTGGGCGATGGGTGTCCGCATAAACAAGTAGTCCTTCAGCTCCCTGGAAAAAGTCTCGTCCTGGCGCCGGATCCACTCCAGCACCATGGACGTATGCTCTTTTTCTTCGTCTCGATTGTGGGCGAGAATCGCCTTGAACTCTGGATCCTTGCAGGCATCGACCCGCTGGTTATACCAGTCGATCGCCTCGAGCTCTTCCATCAGCGACGTGATAGCGCGACGCATATCGCCGTTCAAGGCGGGTATGACTTCTTGTGCGCCCAGTCCGATGATCGGGCTATTCGCCCGCGCCGCCCCGCCTGCCGCCGACCATGTCTGGTATCACTCCGCCGTGTGCAATGCGTTTGTGAACATAAGAGGCTACTTTTTCGTCACGTCCCCCGAGCGGAACGCGCTCCACACGACATCGAACACGCGATCCCCAGACAACGCGTTGGTTCTTTTCCATTCGTCGCCGACCTGGCGAAAGGTCGCTACCGCGCCAAACTTGCGGGTGTTGTCATAGGTGAACAGCACCAGACCGTATCCTTTATATTTGACAATCCCCCACACCTCCATGGTCCGGTCCGGCGAGAAAATCATGCTGTTTGCCCTGCGCAGCTCTTCATTGGCGAGAAATTTCTTCAGTCCCTGCTGATCTTCAGGCACGAAGTTGCTCAGGATCCATTTTGCGTTGTCGTTGCGCCAGGCAGAGTAGTCGGACGCCACCGCGCCAAGCAAGGTGCTACGGTCGGCATCTTTGTTCCCAACGACCGTCACTGTAATAGGTGGCGCGTAAAGCGTCCCGGGCAACGACACCTCGACGCGCTCCTGCGGGCGTTTGTCGCGGTAATGATCCTGGTTGCCCAGCTGGCTCACGGTAGTTGCGAAATCTACCTGGCCCGTGGCTGCGGAAACCCCGGGCAATATTAGCAACGCAGTTACAATAACTAGCGCGTGACTGCGCAGCGCTGCGAACCGTGACATTGTCGCCTCCTTTACCTGCGTCGATGGCGGGTCCTGTGAAGTGTCGATCGTGGGGGCGCACCGTATGTGATTGCTTTCAGCCCTTGGGACATTCGCCTTGATGACACGCGCCATCGGTGGCCGGGGGCATCGCCTGGCCACGCCCCCCAATGTAGGCCCTACAGACATTGTCCCAATACTTTTTATGCGTGTCGACAGAGTTTTTGTGCCGCTCGCCCACGCAGGCTATCGCGCGAACTGCCTTGTCTTTTCGTCCTCGCCATTCATCGCTGTTGCACCGGTGCCACGGTATTCTTCAAGACCCTGCTAGGTGGCAACCAGTCCCAGGCGCTCGTGCCACGCGGCGATGGACTCCTCCGGGTAGCCGGGACAGTGCTTGTCCCGCGGCCCACCGTATAGCTGCACCCACGATGCCTTGGAGTTCAACATCAAGTGTGTGCGCTCTGGCGGTATCGGCAAGTCGGTGTCGATAGCTGATGCGAACGGATGTACGAGCTGTGGCCATTGCGGATCCCATACCCACAACGCGCTGGCGCACAGCGCGCAAAAGTTACGCTGCGCGGGACTGCGTTTGATCTCCCCGCTATCGGGATCACGAATACGTGCCTGATACACGCGCACGTGTTCGCGGCCCTCCACCTTCAGCGTGGCGTATTCACCGCCCAGGTTGATGGCGTAACCGCCGCCGCCGGTCTTGCGACAGATCGAACAATAACACAGGTTGAAGGGATAAGGGTGGGATGAGTGTACACGGAAGCACACAGCCCCACAGTGGCATGATCCTTCGAGCAACATGCGCGCATCTCCGATTCAATTGCGATGAGAAGTAACCGCCGACGTCGTTCGCTGTCTGCCATCATGCCTAGATCATTTGCTCGCGTGGATTGAAATACTGCGGCGGTGGCGGTGGTGGCTTGAGCGGCAACGGCGCTGGCAATATCACCTCGGCATTGAGGTCTCCGAGGTCAGCGAAGGATCGCCGTGAAAACGGATTCCTGATCTTGACCATGCCGTGCTTCTCGATCGCCTCGTCGATCAGATTCTGCAGCTTCTCGGCCACTCGCGCCTGCCATGGCAGCACGTAATAGCGCGGCTCGAGCGAGCGATCGAGCCGGAGCCAGAGGTAGATGGCTTTGCCTTCGTCGACACTCATGCCGAGCACGGTCGCCTCGTCGACATGGCGCTTGAACCACTCATGCTCCATCGGTTTGGGCTGGCTCAAGACCTCGGTCAGCCCGAGATAGCCGAGTGGGATAAATAGCGCGGTAATCACTACGGCACTCGCCCGTATGCGGGTGCGCCGCGGCGCCCAGATGGCGATGCTCGCGAGCAGCGCGGCGATGGCAATAAGCGCGGCGAAGATCAGTATCAGTGTTTCCATCACGACGAGGCGGTGACCAGCCGTTGCCTGAGCGTTGTCACACTTCCGGGCACCAGCTCTCCGGTCTCGGTGAGCTTGAACCTAAATGCGGTCTCCTCCTGGTTGCGGCGCTTGAGCACCACCCCAGTCTGCAATACCTGCCGCAGCGTATCGTACTTCTGGCGCACGCTGACCACGACCGTTACGGGCACCGTCACGCCCGCGGGCAACGGGCCATACATGTGCACGTTGACGATATACTCGCCAGCGGGAATGCCGCGGCTGTAGGAAACCTCGTAGTTCTGCCCGGTGGCATCGCCTTCCAGCCCCAGGTCGTCACGCAGCAAGTTAAAGATGCGGCTGCCCTGATTGAAAAAACCAACGGGTACATCGCCCGGTGCTTGTACCCAAAGGTCGACGTCTACCGGCAGCCCATTCGGCCAGTGAATCTCAACGACCACGTTGCCGGGCGCCTTATGCTCTTCGGTTTGCTCCTGTGATTTGCTCAGATGCGGCAGCAGCATAATCACCATGGCCACGAACCCGACCAATGCCAGCATAAGGACGTCGCGGAATACAGTGCCGGCCGCGTCGCCGTCAAACTCATCGGCGTCCCACACGGTGTTCCCCCAGTTCGACAATGGTGTTGAACAGATGGAGCGTGCCGGTGGCGAGAATACGATAGTTCATCATCAACCATACGTGCAGCGCGGCACCGATCAGGGTGGTATAAAGTGCAATGGACATGCCTTTAATGAGTGTTGCCACCATCGGTGCAACATTATCGACGGTCGCAGATAGCTCCGGGTTTACTCCGGCAAGGGCGACGATAAAACCTATGACCGTGCCCACCAGCCCAAGAAAAACCAGTGTGTTAGCGAAGTGGCGGACGATAGCAATGTAATTAATGATTCGCAGGCGCAACAGATTCGCGCTGAGAGAGCGGCCTTCCGCCGGTCGGTCGCCAATTGTAGCTAGGTACTTGCCGGCACGCGAAGTTGCGCTGGGCGCACCTGCTCGCACATCATTGAGCTCTGTGCTCACGCGCCAGATCTTGGCGGTGCAAAGAATCATGCCGAACGCAAACACAGCAAATATGGCGAGCGATAGCCAGCCTGTGTAGCCGACCAGTGCGTCGTCCAGCCAGCCTTGCAGGTAGATGGCAGCGAGCAGCGCGATGGCAACTATGTTGACCAACACAAAGCGCAACACCAGCAGGTAGCGATACAGCAGGCCGGGCGAACCGGCGTTATCGGTGCCGCTTGTGTTGTCACTGCCTCGCCACCACTCTGATGCAAGCGCCATGCGAATCGTCTCCGAAGCCGCTACCTTACCGGTATTATCGATACCGGCGGATTACGATTCCATTCTGCGCCCCCGCCAAGCCGATGTCGAACCGTATCGCACGGGCGCGATAACTACCAGGATTAGATTACAATACGGTCGCCGACGTGAATAATACCTTCCGTCAGTATCTGCGCGCGCAGGCCGCCCTTGTGCACAAGTCCCTTCACCACCTTCTTGCCCGTCAGTCGCTCCAGATGGGCGCAAGGCTCACACAGGCGGATACCCCGCACCTTGACCTCACCGATATAGAATTCCACACCGGTAAGCTCATTCAGCGAAACATCACGTGTAAGAATGTTTCTGCGTGCCTCCGCCCCCGAAAACTCGACGTCGAAATCGATTTTTAACGCCTCGAGTTTTTCAAGTTCGATCAACGTGAGCTCGCGGTCCGGATCCGGATCATTCGAGTACGTGCCGGAACCATCATGGTAACGATCGTCCACGAGACCTTTTCGGGGCACCGCCCGTACTTCATCGCGATAATCGAGTGCGGCTTCCCTGGTCAAAGCCGTATAGATCCCGATAACAGTGCCGTGTGCCATTGCGCCACCTGCGGCTTATAATAATCGTCGCTGCTCTATAGAGTCGCTCAATAAACCAGGTTCAGCTCAATCGTGTCAATCATGACTATGGTGCAATAAACCGCGCCGAGCCAACACCATACCGGATCAGATCGGGTTAGAATAGAGTTGATCGCAAGTGAGCTACGGCGGCGGTCTTGCTTATACAGCGAAATGTCAGGCATACACGGAAATCATGACGCCGTACGGCAGTGGTGCCACACGGCGCTGCGGCGCGACGTGGTCGGGCGGTCGATCAAGGTTGGGCTGTTAGTTGGCACCATCCTGGTCTTGATCAACTATACCGACAGGATCATCGCCGCGGAGTTAACTGCTACTGATTATTTCAAGATGGTATTAACCTATTTTGTGCCTTATTGTGTCTCGACCTACGCCACCGTCGGCACCATTCTGAAGGGCGGGTAGTACGCTGGCATACCGCTGCCCCGGAACAATGCATGCTTAATTGCTCACACGGCTTGCGTCGCCTACACTCGCCGGCCCTAAGCGTTCCGAACACGCAAAGGAGACAACTCGCCAATGACTATCACGCGCTTTCACACCCGCCCACGCATGAGCCAGATCGTGATTCACCAGGACACGGTCTACACCGCCGGTCAGGTTGCCGACACGGCGCCGGACGTGACCGTCACCGAGCAGACCCAGAACATCCTGAGGCGAATAGACTCGTTGCTCGGCGAGGCGGGTACCGACAAATCAAAGCTGTTGTCGGCTACGATCTGGCTCAGCGACATGCGCTATTACGACGAAGTGAATGCCGTGTGGGACGCCTGGACCGATCCCGGGAACGCGCCAGCACGTGCCTGCATCGAGGCCAGGCTGGCGTTTCCACAGTTCGATGTTGAGATTGCCGTTATCGCGGCTAGGTAATGGCCTGGATAGGGTCGGCGCAGACAGCTGGTCAGCGAGCCTCGTTCAGTTGAGCCACGGGCGCTGTCGCAACGAGCAACGGTAGGTCACGGTGTCGCCACTCGGCGCGGCGATGGTGCCATCATGCTCGGCCTGAAAGCGCTGCGTGCCGCCGTTGCGATTGCTTGCGACGATGTCGAAAGATCCGACCGAGCACGGTTCCCCGGGCGCCACAGATACGCTTACGCGCACCCCGTCTTGCTGCAGCGTGCATGCAGAAGAACACGGTGAGCCCGCGTTCCCGTCATTCTGCCCGCGCCCGATTGCAGCAGTGTGCACCACCTGGCAGAAATCCGCACATGTCACCATAGTCACACCGAGCAGAAACGTAATCACACACAAGGTTGTGTTCCTCATCGGCGTCATTTTCGAAGCGCTTCAGCTTACCGCTCTTTCAGGCTAACATGGTCGAACAGAGGTGAGCTGACCAACGGATCTTCATGCCGCCGGCCTCGCTCTGCCGGACCTGAGCACGCCAACCCATGATGGATATTTTCTTCTACGAAGCGTTTGCCGAGGAGGCTGATGCGCTGCGCCAGCACATGAGCTCGTCCATAGACGCGGAATATACATGGAAAACCATTCAAGAGTACGGAGCCGACGAGCCGCCGGCCGCTGTGATCAGCATACGCACGCAGTCCACGCTACCGACACAGTGGGCCACACAATTGCGTGCCGTGCTCTCGCGCAGCACCGGTTATGACCACCTGCTGGATTATCGAAACGGCATTGATCGGGACCTCGCGCTCGGATACCTGCCGTTTTACTGCCACCGCGCGGTCGCCGAGCAAGCCATGCTGTTTTGGATGGCGCTGTTGCGTAAGCTCGATCTGCAGGTCCGCAACTTCGCGAAGTTCCACCGCGACGGTTTGACGGGCCACGAGGCACAAGGCAAGACGCTGCTGGTGGTGGGCGTGGGAAACATCGGCAGCGAGGTCTACCGCATCGGCCGCGGGCTCGGCATGAACGTCCTTGGTGTCGATATTGTGCAGGACAAAACGGATGTGCACTATGTATCGCTCGCGCAAGGCCTGCGGCAAGCCGACATCATCGTGGCAGCCATGAACCTCACGCGGACCAACCGAGGTTATTTCGGCTACGAGGTTCTGCGCAACGCAAAGCGTGGTACTGTGTTCGTCAATATCTCACGCGGCGAGTTTTCATCAGCATCGGATCTTCTCAAGTTGCTGCGCGAGGGACACTTGGGTGGCGTCGCGCTCGATGTCTATAATCAGGAACCCGAGCTTGCCCGCGCCTTGCGCAGCGGCAGCCAAGCTACGGCACCGGAGCGGCACGCGATACTCGCGCTCGCCGAAATGGAAAACGTCATCTTGACACCGCACAACGCCTTCAACACCGAGGAAGCGGTGCAGCGCAAGGCCGAGCACAGTGCGCGGCAGGTGGCGCACTTTCTCACCGAAGGCCGTTTTCTGTGGCCGGTTCCAACCGAATGAAATAACGGCCGGGCCAGACCTCGGCGTCAAAATGGGAGGCATGCCGTGGGAACGATCACGTTGTCCATGTACCTGCTCATCGCCTATGTTGCGGGTGGTATCAGCGTCTCTGTCACGATGCACTATGTCCAAGCCGGCGCGATCTCGGCGAGCGAGGTGCAGCAGCTCAAAGCGAAACTGAACCAGGTCGACCGCGAGCTGGCTAACACCCGCCAGCGGCTAGCAGACCTAGCCCGCCGCTATGCGCGCCACACGCACGGGCTGAACGTCGAGCTCGCCGCCGCGCCGGCGGTCCCCAGCATGGCGGTGCAAGGACCCAATGTGAGGCTGCTGTTTCATGCCGGTGGCCGCAATCCCACGATGACCCGCGGACCTCAGTGACGCCTGCCGTCAGCGCAAACGGCTGTTACCGCCTCGCCTGCTCAACACGATACCGGTGCGATCTTGGCGCTCACCAGTTGAATCAAATTCCTGGGAGCCAGTTCGATCTCCAATCCGCGCTTGCCGGCACTCACATAGACACTCTCGTGAGCCAGCACTGATCGATCGATAACGACCGGCAAGCGCTTGCGCTGTCCCAGCGGGCTGATACCTCCGAGCACATAGCCGGTTGCGCGCTCTGCGTCAGTGCTGTCCGCCATGGCGGCCTTCTTCGCGCCCAAGGCCACAGCAATGGCCTTGAGGTCCAACTTCTTCCGGACCGGAACGTTGGCAACCGCCAGGCGTTCATTGCCGAGCGATACGACGAGGGTCTTGAACACGCGGCCGGGGTCGACTCCCAGAGCCGCGGCCGCCTCCCTGCCATAAGCTTGCGCCGATGCGGTGTGCTTGTATTCATGGACGACGAATGGTATCCCGGCCGTGATCGCCGGGGTCATCGCCGATCATCGTGCGCGTAACGGTAATTAAACAGCCTGCACATGGTAAATCGCTTCGGTGAACAAGGGATCAAATACTAACGTGCTCGGCAGCTTGTCGCTATGGCGTTTGCGCGAGCGGCCGTACGTGTTGCTCACGTTTGCGACTTTGTTTTGGGCGGGCAGCATCGTCTTGGGCCGCGGCGTCATCGACACCATTCCTCCGATCAGCCTCGCCTTCTGGCGCTGGTCCGGGGCGTTGATCCTGCTGCTGCCCTTCGCCTGGCAGCACGTGCGCCGCGATTGGCCCACGGCGGTGCAGCACTGGAAGATGCTGGCATTGCTGGCGCTGCTGGGAATATCGTGCTTCAACACCCTGCTTTACATCGCGGTTCAAACTACGACCGCGATTAACGGTGCCCTGGTGCAATCGGCGATGCCGGCAGTGATCATAGTGTTATCTTTGCTGCTGTTTCGGGAAAAAATCGCCGCCGTACAATCGCTCGGCGTGTCGATGTGCATAGCGGGCGCGGCTATGGTCGTGATGCGTGGCAGCTGGCACACCTTGATTCAGCTCTCACCCGTGCAAGGAGACGTGTGGATGCTGGTAGCCGTCGTACTCTACGCCTTATACTCCGTGCTCCTGCGTAAGCGCCCGGCGATGCATCCCTTGAGTTTTCTTGCCCTGACCTGTGGTATCGGCGTGCTCTCTTTGGCGCCCCTGTACCTGTGGGAGCTGTCCTGGATTAGGCCCACGGCAACTGCGAGCAACATCACGCTGAGCGTCATGTATCTGGCTGTTTTTCCTTCCGTTCTCGCCTATCTTTGCTGGAACCGCGGCATTGAGCTGATCGGCGCTAACCGCGGCGGTTTATTTATAAATCTGATACCGGTGTTCGCCTCGCTCCTGGCCATCGCTATGCTCAGCGAGTCGCTGCACGGCTTCCACGTGATCGGCATGGGCTTGATTTTCAGCGGCATGGTTCTTTTTAACCGGCGCGCTGCGCACACTCTCGCACCTGAGCGAGGAAACAAGCGGTCTTGATTGAGGGGTATCACCTAACGAAGCACATCTCAAAGTTGGCGCCATGGGCATGGCATGAGATTCGGCAAGGCATTTATTCTGGGAGCCACAGGTCCGACGGGCAAGTTCGTGGCACGCTAGC